>NZ_JBMQQG010000180.1:0-64836 GCF_057362405.1 Ginsengibacter sp. | reverse complement strand
TGTCAAGCATTCTTCTAAATAAACGAAGTTTTCAACATTATTGTATATGGTTCAACATTAATGCCACGAAATTAAAGGGATAATTACATAAAAAATTATAATGTCTTTCAGAATCATTCATCAGCGAATACAACAACCACGATAAATTGAATGCAGCAGCCTTTAAATTACGATGAACCAAAACATTTAATTTTGTAGCATGGATATTCAATGCAATGATGATGAAGTTTTCATTTTAAAAAAAATTAGTAAAGCGGCAGAAGAAATAAATGTACCCGTGTTTGTTATTGGTGGTTTTGTAAGAGATAAGATATTGGGTAGGCCAACCAAAGATGCAGATATCGTTTGCCTTGGAGATGGAATAGACCTGGCGGAAAAAACAGCAAAGCAATTTTACCCGGTTCCTGAGGTTAATATTTTTAAAAATTTCGGGACAGCCCAAATAAAAATTTATAATAAGTGTTTTTTTTCCCCAACTGATAAAGGATTGGATGAGGCCGCGTTTGAAATAGAATTTGTTGGCGCAAGAAAAGAAAGCTATAACCGCAATAGCCGAAAACCTGATGTGGAGCCGGGAACTCTTGACGATGACAGGCTGAGAAGGGATTTCACGATAAATACCATTGCAGTAAGCCTCAACAAAAATGATTTTGGAAAGCTGGTAGATCCCTTAAATGGAATTGGTGATATTGAACAAAAGATTATAAAAACACCGCTTCATCCCGATCAAACATTTAGTGATGATCCTTTACGAATGATGCGTGCCATTCGGTTCTCTGCTCAATTGAATTTCAGTATAGCTCCGGAAACTTTTGAAGCCATAAAAAGGAATGCCCATCGCATTAGTATTGTAAGTGGCGAAAGAATAACGGATGAATTAAATAAAATTATTTTAACCAAAAAGCCCTCAATAGGGTTTGAGCTTTTATATAAAAGTGGCTTGCTGAAAATCATTTTTCCGCAGATGGTATTGCTTGCGGGTGCAGAATATATTGATGGCAAAGGGCATAAAGATAATTTTTACCACACTTTGCAGGTGCTGGACAATATTGCACCTAATACAGATGACCTTTGGCTGAGGTGGGCGGCTATTTTACATGACATTGCCAAACCGGCTACCAAAAAATTTGAAGAAGGCCATGGTTGGACGTTTCATGGACATGAAGTAGTAGGCGGACGAATGGTTCCCAAAATATTTGCACAGCTAAAATTGCCACAGAATGAGAAAATGAAATTTGTGAGAAAGATGGTTGAGTTACATTTACGACCAATCAGCCTGACAAAAGAAAACATAACTGACTCGGCTATACGAAGACTTATATTTGATACCGGTGATGATATTGAATCTCTAATGACTTTATGTAAAGCGGACATTACATCAAAGAACAAGCAAAAGGTGCAGCGGTTTTTATCAAATTTTGAAATGGTCGAAAGACGATTGAAAGAAGTTGAAGAATCCGATCACCTTCGAAACTGGCAGCCTCCTATAACCGGGGAAATTATTATGCAGGAATACGGACTTCCTCCTTCAAGAATAGTTGGAGAAATAAAAAATGCCGTTCGTGAAGCGATGCTGGATGGACTAATTCCGAATCAATTTGATGCTGCATTTGCATTCATGGAACAGAAGGCCAAAGAACTTGGTATACAGAAAAAGATTACTAACTAAAAGAGCTAACTAATCACTTTTGGATATTTTTATTGATCAGTAATTCTTAATTTCGTGATATGGCAGTTTTAAAATTCAGGATATATTGGGAAGATGATGACAGCGTTTACCGCGATGTTGTAGTAAAGCCTACGCAACATTTTTTTGAATTACACACGATTATTTTAAAATGCTTCGAGTTTGACAATAAACACAACGCAACATTTTACCGGAGCAACGATAAGTGGCAGCGTGGAAAGGAGATAACTCTTGAGATGTATGATAAAGAATATGCGGCCAAACCACTGTTTATGAAGGAAACGACGGTTGGGTCAGAAATAAAGGATCCCAACCAGAAATTCATTTATGTGTATGACTTTCATAAGAACTGGACATTTATGGTTGAGCTTATCAGCGTAAATAAAGAAGAAGATAATAAAATTGCCTACCCATCCTGTATACGAAGCGAAGGGATAGGACCCAGCCAATATGGGACCAAAGGCCTCATTAACGAAAAACTTGCTGAGATCGAAGAGAAATACGATCTAAACAGCGCTGTAATGCCCGACGGGTTTGGAGAAGAAGGGGAAACAGATGCCGAAACTGAAGCCGACGAGGACGTAGAGGAAAACACATCGGAGGAAATTTAATAATCAATTGCCGGGTTCTTTACAAACCTCAGCATTTTTATGAAGCACAAAACCTGCATTGTCATATCAGGGCCTACCGCTGTTGGAAAAACAGATTATGCTATTGAAATTGCCAAAAAATATAATACTGAAATTATTTCTGCGGATAGCCGGCAATGTTATAAGGAATTAAACATTGGCGTTGCAAAGCCTTCTCCTGGGCAACTTAAATGTATATCACATCATTTCATCAATTCCCATTCTATTCACGACGATGTTAATGTAAAAGTTTTTGAGCAATATGCGCTAAGTGCGCTAAGCAAAATATTTGAAACAAATGATGTAGCTGTTATGGTGGGTGGCACCGGCCTCTACATTAAAGCTTTTTGCGAAGGCATTGATGATGTTCCGTTAGTTGATGAAAATATTCGTGATAAAATTACTAAGGCTTATAAAAAAAAGGGAATTGAATGGCTTCAAAATGAAATTAAAGCAACCGATCCTCTTTATTTTGGTTCGGGTGAAATGCAAAATCCACAAAGAATGATGCGGGCGCTTGAAGTAAAGTTATCTACAGGTAATTCAATTCTTGATTTTCATTCGGGCAAAAAAGTTAACAGGGATTTTGAAATAAAAAAGATCAACCTGGAAATCCCAAGGGACGAATTGTATGAAAGAATAAATAGCCGGGTCGATTATATGATTAGTACCGGTTTATTGAAAGAAGCTGAAGGGCTTTTTGTGTACCGACATTTGAATGCGCTACAGACTGTAGGTTACAAAGAGTTGTTCGAATTTATGGAAGGAAAGATTTCTTTAAATAAAGCGATTGATGATATTAAAAAAAATACACGGCATTTTGCCAAGAGACAGATTACATGGTTTAAGAAGTTTAATGATTGACCCCCTTTAAGGTTTCAACCTGAAACCCTAAAAATAATAATTCACCAAATAACAACTTGCCATTTTAGAAGCATATCGTGATAGCCCGAACGACGGGTGAATTTAGCTCTTAGTAACAAAATCTTATATCTTAAACCCAACCGTTGCAATAATATTTCCACCGTTATTTTTTATTATTGCTGCGGAATTTGGCTTGTCCTGGAGCTGGTAAGGATAGTTAATGTCTTTATTAAGTGTATACACATACGTTAGATCAATAAAAATTCCTTTGTTCCGGTAACCCAAGCCACCACTCACTTTAAATAGACTGGCACTTTCGTTCTTATAGGGATTGCCATAATAAGCGCCGCCCAGCCTGAACATATAAGTATCAAATTTCAGCTCTCCGCCAATTCTTGCATTAACTGCATTTTTATAAGTATTCTTAATTGCCTGGGTTAATGATGAATAATAATCTTTGGAGACTGCATCAGTTTTATCAAATGCCTTAAAAGAAGCTCCTCTATAATTAACATACTCAATATCGGCGGTAATAAATCCACGCTGATTTCTTACGTCTGCTGCTTCACGCAAAATGTAAGATCCACTAACAATAACTTTTAGCGGAGTAATTAAATTATACTTTGTTTCCAGCAATTGCCCGTTATTTAAATCAAGAGAACTTTGTCTTTTTACTCCCGCACCTCCATAGCCTTCGAGGTCGGTTATTACTTCGGCGGAATATTTATCAGTAAGCTCGAATGCAGTAGGAGTGTGTATAGCGAGTCCCAGCCTTACGTCTTCAACGGGTTTGTAAATAATTCCCAGTTTCGCGTTAATGCCTACGCCCTTGGTATTTAAAGTTTCGTTAGCTTCAAAATAATTGAAATTATTATTAGGATTGCCAGAAGCATCACTTTCCTTATAATGGCCATCGCGATTATAATTCAGGAATGGAAAACTAAGGGAACCTCCAAAAAAGAACTTTTCTCTTAAGTTAAGTCCAACGCCGGCCGAAATATCTGTAATTCCGCCAGAGGTATTAATGGTATTTTCCTGGGTTAAGCCATAGTTGGGATTAGCCAGGCTTCTGTATCCTGTGACAGATCCGTTCGCCTGGACGGTATCAATAAGGTATGTATTGAAGGCAAGGCTGGAACCAAACGGGTAACCTGAGGCAGCAACATTGGGGTCTGTAACATTGTCATTAGCCAATTCCTCAAGATATTTTTCAGAATAAGAACTAGATAAGTTCTGCCCTTTATAATAGATGTGTTTATTAAAATCTGCGATCCTGTTAGCCCCAATTGCAAAAGTGAAGCTTTTTACCGGACGGTCAGGCGTAGGCGAAGCAACTAAAAGCCCGCTAGCTCCAAGGTTAAAATTGTTGTCTTTGCTTTTTTCCGAATTGCTTCTATAAGTAGAGTTGAAATTTTTTAACGAATATCCCGGGGTTAAAACAAATTCGCTCGTTTTATAAAAACCTAACCCCGCAGGATTAATAAACAATGAAGAAAATTCGCCGCCCAATGAAGCGCCGGCTCCGCCAATGGCCTGGTTGCGAGCTGTTCCGTTTTGTGTTAGCCATGAATATCGAAGCGCATCTGCCGGCTCCTGTGCATATATTTTAGTGATAGCAAACAATGCGAATGCTAGTATATATGTTGCTTTCATAGTACAATAGTTGTAGAATCGTTTAAGAAAGATCTGAAATTGAGACGGTATAATCTGAGGGTTAACTTTACATATATAAATAAAAGGGCAGCTTTAACCACCCTTTAAATAAAATCTTAATGCCTAAAAGTTCTTACAGGAGCACTCCCACCACCGCCCCCGGACGATGAACTGCCTCCTGAACTACTTCCCGAATTGCTGGGTTGAAATGTTCTTGTAGGTGTTGTATTATTATTATTATTATAGTTATTGTTGTTATTGTAATTATTGTTGTTATTGCCGCGATAATAACTTCTACTACTATTATTTGAAGGCGTAAAAATTCTTCTTACAAAACCTCCAACCCCTGTTGTGGTTGGTTGCGGTTTAAACGTGCGTACAGGTGCTGAGGTGGTGGATGGAGAACCTGTGGTCTGGCGATTATTATTAACATTATAAATACCAAGATTGTATTGCCTGGGTCCGCTGTAATTACCCGTAACACCAGGTTTTGATATATAATAAAGTGGCGGATAATAACTATTATAGTATGGAGAATAATAGTTGTTATAAGGAGAATAAAAACTGTTGTAATAATTATTGTAAGGATAAAAAGTAACCCCGGTATAAGCGTAAGGATTATAGTAAGAATTATAAGGGTTGTAGAATGGAGAGCCGTAAGAATCATAAGGATAATACCCATAACCTAAATCCAGAGAAATATTATTGCGAAATGCGGGATCATTGATACCTCTTCTTATTGCAAGATCTTCGATATTACCTGAATTGTTATATGCATAACTATCCTTGTCCTGTTGGTTGTCAGAAGTTACGTATTCTTCCTGTACAGGCGCCGGTGAATAATAAACATCATCAGGCGTTTGCCCGATTCTATATGCAGAAGAACAACTGCTAAAAACCACTATAATTCCAAATAAATGTATAAGTATAGGTTTCATGTTTTTTAGTTTGAAGATTTTAAAAATGAAGTTGGTACTTTTGCAACCTTTGTATGTAAATTTAAGATTTAATTACCGACAAATTCATGATTATTGTACGAATGATTGTTAAAAAACTGCAAAGACAAAAAATAGTTTTTTAAACAAAATTTTCGTTCAAAAAAAAGGCGTTGTCAAAAAGAATTCGAGTATAAAATGAGTAAAGAAATTACCAAAAGGGAAACAGATTATTCGCAGTGGTATAACGATATTGTTTTGAAAGCCGGGCTAGCGGATTACAGCGCTGTGCGGGGATGTATGGTTATAAAACCTTATGGCTTTGCACTGTGGGAAAACATGCGTGACCAATTGGATAAGATGTTTAAAGAAACCGGGCACCAGAACGCATATTTCCCTTTATTTATACCTAAAAGCTTTCTAAGTAAAGAGGCAGCTCACGTGGAAGGATTCGCAAAAGAGTGTGCCGTTGTTACTCATTACCGTTTAATGAATGATCCTGATGGTGGTGGAATTGTTGTTGACCCTGATGCCAAACTGGAGGAAGAATTAATTGTTAGGCCCACATCGGAAACTATTATCTGGAATACTTACAAGACATGGATTCAATCTTACCGGGATTTGCCCATATTAGTTAACCAATGGGCCAACGTGGTAAGGTGGGAAATGCGTACACGGCTTTTTTTACGCACCACCGAATTTTTATGGCAGGAAGGACATACCGCACATGCAACCTCACAGGAAGCTATAGACGAAACTTTATTGATTCTAAACGTCTATGCAAAATTTGCCGAAGAATGGATGTCGCTACCGGTAATTAAAGGAGTAAAAAGCGCCAGTGAAAGGTTTGCCGGTGCAGTAGATACATATTGTATAGAAGCCCTGATGCAGGATGGAAAGGCATTACAATCGGGTACATCACATTACCTGGGCCAGAATTTTGCGAAAGCCTTCGACGTGCAGTTCACAGATAAAGAAAATAAACTGGATTATGTTTGGGCCAGCAGTTGGGGCGTTAGTACCCGGCTTATTGGGGCTTTGGTAATGGCGCATAGCGATGATGATGGATTGGTTTTACCACCCAAAATTGCACCGATACAAGTGGTTATAGTTCCCATTTACAAAGGGGCGGAACAAAAACAACAGATAGATGAGAAGGTTCAAATTTGGATGGAGGATTTTAAAGCGCTGGGGGTAAAGGTGAAATATGATGATGACGATAATAATCGCCCCGGGTGGAAATTTGCAGAATACGAATTAAAAGGTGTGCCGGTGCGAATTGCTATCGGTGCCAGGGATATGCAAAATAACGTTGTAGAAATCGCCCGAAGGGATACAAAAGAAAAGATAACTGTATCGATGGATGGACTCGCAAATACCGTTGTGGCGCTCCTTAACGATATCCAGGAAAATATTTATAATAAAGCAAAAATATTCCGCGATACTAATATTACCAGGGCCGATACCTGGGAAGATTTTGAAAAACTGCTGGATACCAAAGGTGGTTTTGTTTCGGCCCATTGGGACGGCACAGCAGAGACAGAAGAAAAAATAAAAGAACTAACGAAGGCGACTATACGCTGTATTCCGTTAAATAATACAAAGGAAGAAGGTAAATGCATTCTCACCGGAAACCCAAGCAATGAACGAGTCTTATTTGCAAGAGCGTATTAAAAATTGTAAGTTTAAAATAATTTATTCCAAATAAAATATTTAAATATTCAAAACTAAGTACGATGGAAAATCTTGACTTGCTCAATAATGATCTTCAGGTAACTCCCCAGGCACAGAGCTATTTAACGGAATCAGCAAAATGGGGTAAATTTCTTGCTATAATAGGATTTATATTTTGTGGATTTATGGTTGTGCTGGCTTTTTTGATACCTGCATTACTGTCGCAATTTACTCAGAATAATGTCTCAGAAGCATCATTAAGTTTTTCATCTTCAACAAAAACTATAATGACCGTGATTTATTTGATCCTGGCAGTATTTTTATTTTTTCCTTGCTTATATCTTTATAGATTTTCTGTAAAAATGCAGGTAGCAACAAAAAATATCAGCCAGGAAAATTTTGATGACGCATTGATGAACCTAAAATCAATGTTCAAATTTTATGGAATTTTCACCATAGCAATTCTTTCGTTTTATGCATTGATAATTATAGTAAGTATCATCGGAGCTGCCATGCGTTAAGAAATCCCCAAAAATTATTTCAAGGCCAGGTAATTATAATCAGCCAATAATTTTTCTAAAAAATCAATCGCATACATATCAGTTTGTATATTTAAAACTTCCTGAACTTTAATTGCTACCCTTGCACATGTTTCGGTATTGTGATTCCTGTAAAACATGTTGATTACATTCTTAATGGTATTAATATCACGGTCTGATAATTTTAGAACCGTAGGAAATTTCACAACGTAATCGGTTTGCTGTATTTCCATAAAAACGGTATCCTCCACAGTAAAAACTGATTTAGTATTGACAACAACTGTGTTGGCTGCCAGGTCGCCAAGTCGTTGATTCTTTTTTGAAACTGCAATAATAATAACTACAATAATTCCAAAGAACCCGGTAATGATTATGTAGACGATAAGGCTTACCCTTGTAAGAACGGTGTATCCAAAAAAGAAAGGCCATTCATATGCCTTAAACATCCATCGTACAAGGTATTGGCTTAATTCAGGTTCTCCGCCATCAAGGCTTATTACCCTGATATTCATCAACTTTTTTCCAATCGTTTGTCCATGCATCATTACTTCAGTAACGAGCGAATATAATAGCATTGGCAGAGAAATCGTAAGGATATCAATTCCCATGTGGCTTTTTAATACGTCTTCACTGGCTTCGTCAAATCCGCCATAGTAAAGAAATTTCATACCAATGAAATATAAAATGAGCAAGGTGAAATCTATGAGGTAAGCAAAAAGCCTCTTATGAAACTCCGCAATTTCAAATTCGAGATCAATATTAAATGGTGTAGCAATCTGGATCAGGCTCATAAGGCAAATTATTATATTAAACAGAAATTGCCGGTTATTTATTTTTTAATTGGGTAAATTAGTTCAATTTGTAAACACTATATTTATATGTTTACGTCTTAATTTTATGCAATGCGTGAGGCAAGGTTTATAAAAAAAAATGTTGATAAATGGAATCAATATCAGCATGAAGAATCTAAGGATCCTGATGAAATGGCGGACAGGTTTGTAACCCTGCTCGACGACCTCTCTTATGCAAAAACTTTCTATCCGCATAGCAAAGTAACCCGATGGATCAACGGAATAGCCGCCGGAATATATCAAAGCATTTATAAAAACAGGAAACATAAATATTCGAGAATATTATTGTTCTGGAAATATGAGTTGCCTTTATTGTTTCGAAAATATCATAAAACTTTTCTTTTTACATTAATCCTTTTTGTTTTGTTTGTCACGGTTGGTATCATTTCTTCCACCACTGATCCCAACTATGCAGAAAATTATTTTAATCATAACGTGCAGTCTGGCTATTATGATCAAACCATTTCACGAATTCAAAAAGGTGATCCGTTCGGAGTTTATAAAGACGCTAATCCTTTCTCAATGTTTGTGCATATTGCTTATAATAATATTAAAGTGGCGTTTTATAGTGTTGTATTTGGTGTTCTATTTGGAATAGGAACTATATTTTTCATGTGGACCAATGGCCTTATGTTAGGTTGTTTTCAATACATATTTTTTTCGCAGGGGCTCGGCTGGCAATCGGTGTTGGTTATATGGATACATGGAACTATTGAAATATCATCCATTGTAATTGCTAGCTGTGCGGGACTTATACTTGGTTTTGGCTGGTTGTTCCCGGGCACGTATACACGCAAACAATCATTCTTAAAATCGGCAAAAGATGCGATGAAGATTTGTATAAGCCTTATCCCGTTTTTTATTATAGCCGCCTTTTTTGAAAGCTATGTTACGCACCTGATGAGTAATACTTTTCAAAAAGATTCTCACGATATTGGCCTCCCCGTTCCTGTAAGTGTCTTAATCCTGGCAGGTTCATTCTTTTTAATATTGTGGTATTTTGTGCTTTATCCAATTCGGTTGCATAAAAGCGGTATTGCCTGGGAAAAGGGAAAAATTATAAAGAATGGAATAGCCTATGAACAATAATCGTATAAGATTTTCCGGAATTTTTATTGTGCTGTTTTTTTTTAATAGCTTCTGCTACGCCCAGGATAGCAGTGACGTCAGTTCGGATACTGCCACGGCAGTTATTTCTCCCGATTCAGGGTATAATGACGCTGAGGATATAGGTGATACCGTTGTTACTAAAATTTTAATTGCCAGTTCGGGTGATTCTTTATTAAAATGGAAACGAAGCCCTGAATTTGGCTATATGGCCTATCTCGATAGCTTACTCAAAAAGAAAAAGAACGACTTAAGAATAGATACTATAAGTATCGACGAAAACTCCGGAAGAAGCAAAAGCAAAACAACTTCAAATTCTTCATCTTCTTCTCCCGGAATTTTAAATAGCATTCCTGTAAAGATTTTTTTCTGGCTAATTGCTATCTTCTTTATTGGATTTATTTTGTACAGATTATTTTTTAGAGGAGGTATGTTTACACGGGCAAGCAGGGAAAGCTATGTAGAAGAGTCTGTTGAGGAACCAGAAAAGCTGAATGAATATTCGGCCTATAATAATCTTATTATTGAAGCTGAATCAAAAAATGATTTCAACCTTGCAGTAAGATATTTGTTTTTGCAGTCGCTTAAAAAACTTTCCGACGCGGAATTAATTCGTTTTTCTCCTGATAAAACGAATAAGATGTATGTACAGGAACTGGACGACAAATCTTATCAATTTGATTTTGCGTCGTTAACGTTAAATTATGAATATATATGGTATGGAAAATTCGCGATTAAGCAGGACCGTTATCAAAAATTAAAAGATGACTTTATTTCATTTAATACAAAAATATAATCTTGTTTGAAAAATAAGATGCGATATATTTTGTTTTTTGTTTGTGTTGCAATATCAATGGGTAGCTGCATACAGTCAGGCCGTGTGCTGCCGCCGTTGAACGAGGACTATCGCAAAACAGATAAGCGGCCATTTGGGTCATTTATTGCCTACAAGGAATTTAAAGATCTTTTTAATGATCGTTATGTAGAAACGGTAACCGATCCATTTGACGAGGAATGGAATGTTATAAAAGACTATTCCAGTAGTAAGAAGTATTCATTGTATTTCCTGGTTACTAAAAACCTGGTACTTAATTATACTGAAGTAAATGCTTTTATGGATTATGTAAAAGCAGGGAATGATCTTTTTATTTCTGCAGATTATATTGATACCCGCCTGCTCGAAAATATAAATTGCAACAATGAAAGAATGGCTGAAATTGTTGATGAAACAAAGGGCCTGATGAATCAGACCAACGTTAGCATGTACGAAGGCGATGATATTAAATCACCTTCCTATAGCTATTATTATTATCCCTTTTTAAATTCACTTTCAGGCTACGATACCGCATTTACAAAGGTTTTGGGACTAAACGAAAAAAAAGAACCTGATTATATACTACTGTTTTGGGGCAAAGGGCGAATTTATCTTCACGTGGCACCGCGGGTTTTCAGTAATTACTTTTTGTTGTCTGGCAACAATCATGAATACCTGGAAAATGTACTTTCTTATTTGCGTAGCGATCCTAAAAATATTTACTGGGATGAGTATTATAAAAACACAAACCCTAACCGCAGGAAAGGCAACAATGACAGCAATGAAGATAACTTTTCATCTCTGAGTGTTATAAGACAACATCCGCCTTTGCTCTGGGCATTCTGGCTTGGAATTATTGGTTTACTTCTATTCATATTATTTAATGCAAAAAGGAAGCAGAGAATTATTAACGTGGTAAAACCCAATATAAATACAACCGTTAATTTTACTGAAACAGTAGGACGATTGTACCTGCAGAAAAAAGATAATAACCATATCTCGGAGAAGATGATCACCTATTTTTTTGAACACATTCGCAACAAATACTTCATTAATACTTCAAAGATTGATGATGAATTTATAAATTCTCTTTCAGGCAAAAGCGGCGTGCCAAAAGATACAACGCAACAGTTATTTTCATTAATAGAAAGGGTGCATAGTGGAGAAAGGGTTGATGATAAAATGTTAGTGCAATTAAATATTGAAATTGAAAACTTTTATAAAAACCAAAGCTAATGGAAGAAAATATTTTTGAACAAAGAATTGATCTTAGTGGTTTAAGTGCTGCTGTTGCCGGTATAAGAAATGAAATAGGCAAAGTAATTGTTGGTCAGCATGAGATGGTTGATATGCTAATGATTGGCTTGCTTTGCGATGGACACATCTTAATTGAAGGCGTTCCCGGAGTTGCCAAAACGCTAACCGCAAAGCTGATGGCAAAAATTATTAACGCAGAATTTTCGCGTATTCAGTTTACACCAGATTTAATGCCAAGCGATGTGTTGGGCACTTCAGTTTTTAATCCTAAAGCAGCGGATTTTCAATTTAAAAGAGGCCCGATCTTCAGTAATATTATTTTGATAGATGAAATAAACAGGGCTCCCGCAAAAACACAGGCCGCTTTGTTTGAAGTAATGGAAGAAAGACAAGTTACCATTGATGGAACAACGCACATCATGGATTTTCCGTTTCTCGTTTTAGCAACGCAAAACCCTATTGAGCAGGAAGGAACGTACCGGCTGCCCGAAGCGCAATTAGACAGGTTTTTGTTTAAGATAAATGTCAATTATCCAACGCTTGAGGAAGAAATTAATATTCTGCTTAATCAACAAACGCTTAGTCAAAATGCATTGTTGCAGGATGTAAATAAAATACTGTCAACAGCGCAAATTGCAGAATACAGGCAAATCATTACCGGGATTTTGATTGATCCGAAGCTGGTAGAGTTTATTGCAAAAATTGTAAACCAAACGAGAAACAATCCATCCTTATTTTTAGGTGCATCCCCAAGGGCATCGCTGGCTATATTGAAAGCATCTAAAGCAAATGCAGCCATTAAAGGACGAGATTTTGTAAAGCCTGAGGATGTACTCGAAATGGCTGCGCCGGTTATGCGGCACAGAATAATCTTAACACCAGAAAAAGAGATGGAAGGAATTACACCCGACGAATTAGTGGAAAATATCATCACCAGTATTGAAGTGCCGAGATAAAAATGAAGTCATTGAGTCAGCAGGTCACTGATGAATTGTTATCTATTCGCAATTGAAAAATAAATGAGTTTTACAAAAAGATATTTTGGCGACTTATTCCTTACTACCCGTTTTTACGGAGGGCTTCTGGTATGTATTTTATTATTTATAGCATCATTTTATTTCCGTTGGTTCGAAGTAATTGCTTCTGTTACCTTTTTTGCCTTTATTATTCTTTCCTTAGCCGACTACAGCTTTTTATTCTTTACTAAAAAGTATCCATTCGCAACAAGAATTACAGCCGGCCGGTTGAGTAATGGTGATGAAAACAAAATTGAGTTGATCATCAAAAATGAATTTTCTTTTCCAGTTCATGTAAATATTATTGATGAGCTGCCGGAACAATTCCAGGACATAAAATGGAAGAGGCAATTAAATTTGAAAGAAAAGCAGCAACAAAAAATTCAATATTATTTGCGGCCTCAGCAAAGAGGAGAATATCATTTTGGAAATGTTCACCTGTTTGTTACATCACCGTTAGGATTGGTTAGCCACAGGTTTACTTCTGAGGTTGCAGAAACGGTAAAAGTGTATCCTTCATTTATGCAGTTGTATAAATATGAATTGCTTTCCAATGCAATAATTCAAAATGAAGGCGGAAGCCGGCGAATGCGTAAGATTGGCCAGAGCATGGAGTTTGAGCAAATAAAAGAGTACGTAACCGGCGATGACATCCGTACCCTTAACTGGAAGGCTTCTGCACGCAAAGGCGGTTTAATGGTAAACAATTTTATGGATGAAAGGTCGCAGCAGGTGTATTGCATAATTGATAAGGGCCGCCTGATGAAAATGCCATTTGGAGGGTTAACGCTGTTAGATCATGCTATTAATAGTTGCCTCGTGTTAAGCAATATTTGTCTTAAGAAACAGGATCGCGTTGGCGTAATTACTTTTTCGAATACGATCGGAACCATATTGGCAGCAGATCGTAAGCCGGTTCAAAAAGATAATATTCTGCAATTATTATATAATCAAACAACGGGTTTCCTCGAAAGTGATTTTGAGATGCTGTATATGCAAATAAGGAACCGGATTAAAAACCGGAGCCTGCTTATTTTGTTTACGAATTTTGAATCGTTGTCCGGTTTGAATAGACAGATTGATTATTTACGATCTCTGGCAAGCCATCATTTATTATTGGTTGTTTTCTTTGAAAATACAGAGTTGGAAAAACTTACTACATCGCACGCCACAAAAGTTGAAGATGTGTATATAAAAACTATAGCCGAAAAATTTACATTTGAAAAACGGCTGATCGCAAAAGAATTATTGAAATATGGAATTTTATCCTTGCTTACTTCACCACAAAGATTAACAGTAAATACCATTAATAAATATTTGGAATTAAAAACGCGGCAGGCCATTTAATGCTTTATGATGAATGAAAATACTTTTGAAGAAGGAAGGGTTCTCCTTATTAATAAACCATTGCACTGGACATCTTTCGACGTGGTCAGAAAAATTCGCAACACAGTCAAAATAAAAAAAGTTGGCCATGCCGGCACGCTGGATCCCTTAGCCACAGGGCTTTTAATAGTTTGTACCGGAAAATTTACCAAGAGCATAAACGAATACATGGCGCAGGAAAAGGAATATACCGGCACCATTACTTTAGGTGCTACAACACCAACATTTGACCTGGAAAGTGAACCTGTAAATTTTAAATCAATTGAAGGAGTAAGTGAACAAACAATCATTGAAACATCGAAAAGATTCACAGGTGAACTAATGCAATTTCCGCCGATACATTCTGCAATAAAACAAAAAGGAAAGCCTGTTTATTTATTGGCAAGAAAAGGAGTTGAGGTAATTATGGAGCCAAGAAAAATTACCATTAGGCAATTTGAAATAACCAATGTAAATCTTCCAGTGGTTACGTTTAAGGTGGTATGTACAACAGGAACGTATATACGAAGTTTGGCAAATGATTTTGGTGCTGCGCTTAGCTGCGGCGCTTACCTTAGCAGTTTATGCCGCACACGGATAGGAAATTTCACTTTAGCAGAGTCTGTAACCATGGACGATTTCGTCGCGAATTCAAAAAAAGGCGAAAGCTAAAAATTTAAAACTCTTTTTTGGAATTGTATTTGTAGCCAAAATCAAAACCTCAATCTTTTTTATGAAGAAAGCTGTGATAACAATACTGCTGCTCATTTGCTCCAACACGTTTATGACATTCGCATGGTATGGTCATTTGAAAATGAAACAGATGAATTGGCTCCCTGGTGCAAGTTTGTTTCTTATTATCGTCATCAGTTGGGGAATTGCTTTTTTTGAATATCTTTTCCAGGTTCCTGCCAACCGAATTGGTTTTGTGGATGACGGTGGTCCCTTTACTTTATGGCAACTGAAAGTTGTTCAGGAAGTAATTACGCTTACGGTGTTTACAGCATTCACATTAATTTTTTTTAAAGGCCAGCCTTTCAAAATAAATCACCTAGTAGGTTTTGGATTTTTGATTTTGGCCGTTTACTTTCTCTTCAAGAAATAAGCCGGCGCACTTCTCTTTATATGCAAACAGTATTATTTTCGTTGAACCATTTAAGTAAAATTTTGACAAAAGATTTTTTAGACTCAATTCAAAATAATTATGCATTATGGCCGAAATCAAGACAAAAAAGACCGATGAGAATTTTGCCGGGTTTCTGAATGCGATTCAGGATGAGGGCAAACGAAAAGATTGTTTTGCAATAGCAGAAATGATGAAAGATATTTCAAAGCATGAGGCGAAAATGTGGGGCCCTGCTATTATTGGATTTGGGTCTTATCATTACAAATATGAAAGTGGCCATGAAGGCGATATGTGTATGATTGGGTTTTCACCCAGGAAACAAAATATCACTTTGTATATTTCAGGAGGCATCAATAATCGCCCGGAATTAATGGAAAAACTTGGAAAATATAAAACAGGCAAGGGCTGTCTCCACATTAACAAGTTGAGTGATGTAAATATCGACGTTCTCAATAATCTTATAAAAGCTGCTTATACTCACATGAAGAATAAATATGGGTAATCCTTTCGCGATTTCAACTCACACATTCCGAAGCAGAAGGCAAGATGTTTAAGAATGAAATATTTGTATTGTTGAATTAACAATTCTTTCGAACATTTGTACTATTTCGTAATCAAATAATTCTTTCATATTTGCAGCGAAAGGTTACTATAACTGGTCATTCCAATATGTTTCTAAAATTTATTTCAGTATTATTTATTATTTCGTTTGTTGATTTGCGTGTAAACTCCCAAACCTGTACCACGCTTGGACAAAATCCGTCTACTGCATTCCCTGTTTGTGGGATCGATACATTCAGCCAGAGCACTGTACCATATTGCGGTGGAAAATTAATACCTGGCACCTGCAGCCGCGATGGTGTTGCAGACACGAATCCGTTCTGGTATAAATTTACCTGCTTCAGCCCGGGAACTTTAGGCTTTTTAATAACTCCGAATGATTTAAATGATGACTACGACTGGGAACTGTTTGATATTACCGGCCACAATCCTGACGAAGTATATACCAACACTTCGTTGTTTGTAGCATGTAACTGGTCCGGTAATGTAGGACTTACCGGAGCATCTGCCGCCGGACATTCTTTGCAAAACTGTGCTGGCACAGGCTATCCAACTTTCAGTTCGATGCCTATATTAAAAATCGGGCATAATTATCTCTTGTTGTTAAGCCATTTTACAAGGTATACGCCATCACAAAATGGTTATAAATTATCATTTGGCGGCGGCACTGCAAGTATAACGGACACGCTTATCCCAAATATCGTTAGTACGTCTGCTTCATGCGATGCGACACAAATTACAGTGAGGCTTAATAAAAAATTAAAATGCAGCAGCCTTGCGGCAAATGGAAGCGATTTTGCCATTTCGCCTGCGGTGACAGCAATAGCAGGAGCGGCCAGCTTAGACTGTTCTAATGGCTTTGATATGGATTCGCTCACATTAACTTTAAATAATCCTTTGCCACCGGGAAACTATACAATCACTATTCAAAATGGAAATGATGGGAACTCATTATTGGATATTTGCGATAAAAATATTGCACCCGGTAATAATATTCCACTGGTAATTCCCATATTAAAACCCACTCCAATGGATAGTTTGACGAAAGTTGGTTGCGCTCCTCAATCTTTGGAATTGGTATTTAAGAAAAAAATTCAGTGTACTACTATTGCTCCTGATGGAAGTGATTTTATTGTTACTGGCCCATCATTGGTTTCGGTACTAAGTGCAAAGGGAAACTGTGCCAATGGATTAAGTAATGTGATTGATGTTGTTTTATCAGCACCAATTGTCAGTCAGGGGAATTATCAAATAAAACTCTTGCGGGGAACAGATGGCAATACAATTATAGATGAATGTGGCCAGGAAACTCCGGCGGGATCTGCCTTAAATTTTGCAGCGAAAGATACTGTGTCTGCAGATTTTAGTTACAAAATATTCCAGAGTTGTTTGCTGGATTCTGTTGCCTTTTCGCATGATGGACGAAATGGGATAAACCAGTGGCTATGGAAATTTGATTATTCGGGAACAAGTACACTGCAGAATCCCGTTGCTTACTTTGCGACTTTTGGCAATAAACAAATTGTGCTGGCTGTATCGAATGGTGTGTGTAGTGATACCGTTACTAAAACTATTAATCTTGATAATACCTTAAACGCAGCCTTTGAAACCAGTAATCTTTTGTGCCCTGAAGACACCGCAATATTTGTCAACAATAGTATTGGGACAATTACTAATTATGATTGGGAATTTGGTAATGGCAATACCAGTAATGCCCAAATCCCCCCTCCGCTGCACTATCCAATTTTAAGCGCTGAAAGAATATACACCGTTCGCCTCATTGTGAAAAATATCGCTGGTTGTTATGATACTGCCTACCAAAATATAAGAGTGCTTAAGAGCTGTTACATTGCTGTTCCTAACGCCTTTACACCTAACGGAGACGGCATAAACGATTTTTTGTATCCTGTTAATGCATACAAGGCGGATAATCTTGAATTTAGTGTTTACAATCGCGATGGCCAGCGAGTATTTCATACCACAGACTGGACAAAAAAATGGGATGGAACTATAAACGGAAATCCACAGGATACTGGTGTGTACGTATGGATTTTAAAATATACCAATCGTGATACAGGAAAAAAAGTCTTTCAGAAAGGATCTACTGTATTGATACGGTAGATTATTATTCAGTTAAATCATGACTTTTCAGAACACGGCACACTTTGGAAGTTATTTTTGACATTGCTACCATTCCCCAGATAATAATTTTTCTTTCAAACAAGATCTTTGCCGTACCAACATTTTATGATTTTCCATCCCATTTTAGCATTTATTTTTTAACAATAACTGCCCCGTCTGCCGGATTGGTGAATGATTGGGCTGAGTTGTTGACCTGTTCGGTTTCAGTTCCGGTTGATTTTGTTTGATTGGCGTTTGAAATTCCAATAATAAATAGAACGGGAATTGCTATTCCAACAATAAGTACCTGGAAAGAATAAATTGTACGTTTTACAGTTTCACTAATTGAAGCTATGCTGTTGCTAATTATCGTTTTCATTTTCTTAATTTTTTAATTGTTAATGGTTAATTACATAACAAAGATATAGTTTAAGCTATGTACTATGCAATACATAGTATATGAAATGACATAATACCTTGTTTAATGGTATAATTTCGTTACGAGTGGTTCTATAGAAAATCTGGGGAAATAGAAAACAAAGAGTTTGAAATCAGTTAAGAAAGGAACCTGCAAGACCCAATAAATAAAAAGTGCTGTTAGAAACAGCACTTAGGATGTGGTTTTTCGAAATCAGGACTAAATAGGAGTAGTTTATTTGTTATATTACTACAAATTATAATTTACTTTATGAGATAAAAAACCTTAGAAGGCCAAAATAAAGTGACAATAACGTTACAATCGGAACTTAAGAAGAATTATTGCAATTTATCAACAATGCCTTGAAAAATTTTAGTGCATCACGCGATTAATGTCGATTTCTAACGGGGAATTATGGCGCTTATAATAGCGTACGAATATTAATGTATAAAAGTATTGACTCCTTTTGAATTTAAAAAATATAAAATCGGATTATAATAACAAGTTTTGCACTTACGATACACCGTTAGGTATTGTAAAACAAAAGCCTGGTTTACTCAGACAGAACGATGACAAAATCAATTTCTCAAAATGGATAGTCAATTCCAATGGTAGCGTTAAAATTTTCATATCGCCATTGACGATCTGCCGCAGTGCCGCGAAAAAGATGGTTAAAAGTAATGTCCGGAATTTGCCATCCATCATTTCTTGCAATGTCCGGTCGTTTAAATCGAAATCCCACATCAAATCTTATAAGAAAATAAGTAAAATCAAACCTGAAACCTACTCCAGATGCGACTCCCAATTGTTTATACAAATTTTGAAATTTAAATTGGGTGGTATCAATAGTGCCGTCAGATTTTGTGTTTTTAAAATTCCATATATTGCCAATATCTGTAAATAAGGCCATTTTGAAAAGGACTGCATTAGAAAAAAGTGGCGCTACATTGAATCTGTATTCTATATTTCCTTCCAACTGAATATCTCCTGTACGGTCGTTGAATAGACCACTTGTATCAGGAGCCAGTTTCTGACCGCCGACTCCAATACCTCGTACAGGCCATGCACGCATACTATTCGGTCCTCCGCCAAAATATTGTTTGAAGAAAGGCAACGTGGTGTCACTTTTTGTGAGGGGAATTCCAACTCCTGCAAAAGTCCTGAAAACTATTGCCGATTTAGGATGATTAATAGTATAAGTGTAGTCAACATCGGTTTTTATAAAATCTTTCAGGTAATTATTGAAGAAATTGCCGGTTTGAGAATTTTTATTGCCCTTTTTTAATAATCTCCATATTAAACCAGATTCTTCAAGATTGGCTTTAAAATTACTAACGAGGTTTGGCTTTTTCGTATTTGTATGGGTTGACGAATAACTAAGGCTTTGCCCCATCACCAGGGCGGTATTAAAGGAATATTTTAGAAAAGGGTACAATGTTAAGGTGCTATCGAAGGTGTGTGATCTGTTGTAAATTCTGCGATAATCAAAATTAAATGGCTTGTAGCTCCAGAGATGATTTTCTTTATTAGTCCAATTATAGCCCAGGGCGATATTAAATATCTGCTGATCAAAAAAATCGATCCTGTTAATTAAGGAGAGGTTGGTGTTAATAAAGGTCTGTTTTGTCAGAAGCTTTTTGCGGTTGAGTTTTTTAAAAGGAGTTACAAATGTTGGAAAAAGAATGCTGTTGGTATATCCAATTTCAGTTGAGTAAATAAAAGTGCCATTACTATTTTGATAAGCCGTATTAAATTCTGCCCCCGCTCTTATGGCGTTAGTCATTCTAGCTGCCTGTTTCCAGAGATTTCGGTTGGTTATTGAAAGATTTCCGGCTACACCAAGGAGATTTCCGGAGTTTGATGCGGCAATTGAGGTTGTCGTATTTGCTGAATAGCTTAGTTCAACGCTTCCCTCAAAGGCGTATTTTTTTATAGGATTAAGTTTAATCACCATGTCCAGCAGGTTGGTATCTTTTTCTTCTGTAATTTCGATGGTAGGACTTTCCCAGGCGCCAAGTTTGTACAAGCCATTGATCGTTTTTAAGTAATCTGCCTGGCTGAAAACATCGCCTTTTTTCATATACAGGTAAGTGCCTGGTATATAAAATTTATATAGTTTTCGATGATACCTTGTAATGTAATTGCTTGAAATATGCTCATGCAAAGTGCTGTCAGTGTATTGCTCTCCGGGAGTGTAATCGGGTAAAACAAAAATATTATTGACATAATATTTTTGCAGTTTCGAACTATCGGGTAAATTATTTAACTGAACACCCAGTCGTATCGTTGGCTTATCTCTTTTTTCATTCGCTTCTTCCAACAAGCGTAGTTGTTCAAACGGGTCCTCGGCCACAGAAGTGAGTGCTTCAATTGATGTATCACCGGTTATTCTTACCTCATCACCGGTAAATTTAAAATAGCCATGATTTCTGTAAAGATCAACAAGACGACTTGTTTCAAACTGCACAGCATTTTTAGTAACTGGTTTATTTTTTTGCAAAAGCGATTCTTTCTTTGTGGAAATTGCCAGCGATTCCAACTCAGGATTTGTGAAAAGATAAGCAAGTGTGTCTACCAGCGTGCGGGGGCCTGCTACAACGTTGTAATTGGTAATTATTCTTTCCTGCTTCTTTGAGTGAAAAACAGTGTCGAACGAATAAGAAATGACGGGATGATAATAGCCAAGGTTTCCCATGGCTGTTCTCATATTATTTGCTGATTGAATAACTGCTATGGTATCAAAAACAGGAGGTTTCATTATAGAATGGAAAATAAAAGCCACATCCTTTATTTTCACTTTGGCGCTATCATCCAGTTGCGTATTTAATTTGGATTTAACGGTTGCTTTTTCATCTTTATTTAAATCAGGCGCGGTTAGCGTAATATTGTTTTTGAAAAAAAAAGGTTTATTTTTTTGATATTTACGTACCGTTGTAAATCCGGAATAATTTTTTTTAGAAGTTACGCAGCCAGATAAAAATATAAGGGCAATACATAGAACAAAAAACGCAGGAAATATTTTAATACGGATCATTCCTTTCATATGCATGCACTATTGAGCAAAAAGATTGTCAAATATATTCAAAGTTTAAGCCATAAAAAATTACGCGATGAGGAGAATGCTTTTATTGCCGAAGGGCCGAAACTTGTTGCGGAGTTTTTATCGGTTGAAAATTTTAATTGTAAAATTTTATGTGCACATAAAGATTGGCTGCTGGAGAGTAAGAATTTATTAGAAAGGATATCTCCCGAAAATGTTTATGAAATCGATGATAATTCTCTGCAAAAAATATCACTTTTAAAAACACCCAATAAAGTACTGGCGGTCTTTGAAAAAAGATTGTATCCAAGCGGGCCGCAGATCGAAGGCAAATTATCCATAATGCTCGATGATATTCAAGATCCCGGGAACATGGGAACTATTATTCGTATTGCTGATTGGTTTAATATCGAAAATATTATTTGTAGCTATCACTGCGTCGATTGTTACAATCCTAAAGTGGTGCAGGCTACTATGGGAAGCCTTACGCGTGTAAATACCTGGTATACTTCTTTATTTTCGTTTTTAGATACACATAGTAACGTAGGCGTTTATGCGGCTGCGTTATCCGGAACTCCCTTGCCAGAACTTCCTGCAATAAAAGAAGGCATACTTTTAATTGGAAATGAATCAATAGGAATTGACGAAGACTTATTAAAAAAAGCTACTCAAAAAATTACCATCCCAAAATATGGGAAAGCAGAATCGTTGAATGCTGCCGTGGCGACAGGTATTATTTTATCGCACCTAAAAGCCCGTTAGTCTTCCCGAAGAATTGAATAATGTTGCTTTACCTGAACTCAATTGCCTTAACCGGTTGTATTTTTCTTACCAGCAATGACGGTATAATCAACATCAGAAAGCAAATTACTAATGTAGCGCCGTCAACAGCTGTAACCTGCCACCACACTACATCTGCATGGGCAACTTTCATGTAATAAGCTTCTTCATCAAGCTTGATAAAACCAGTTGCTTCCTGAAGATAACAGATTCCTAAACCAAATAGCGTACCCGCAACAATGCCTGTAATTGCTATAATTGAAGTATTGTATAAAAATATTTTTTGAATGGTGATGTTGGGAGCGCCCAATGCTTTTAATATCCCCGTCATTTTTGTTCGTTCCAAAACAAGTATTATAAGGCATGTAATTAAATTAACAACGGCAACCACCATCATAATGCCCAGCAAAATACTCTTAATTCTTCCCTGCAAATTGAGCCAGTCGAAAATATTGGGATAAATTTCCTGTATGGTTTTGCTATACCATTTGCCCGGTAACAGATCAGCGTCGAATAAATAATTATTTACAGAATCCGTTTGCTTGTAATTTTTCAAAAATATTTCGTATCCACCGATTTCGCTTGAGTCCCAATCGTTGAGCCGTTGAATTAGTTTTAGGTCTCCCAGGCAAAAGTTTTGATCATACTCTTCAATTCCGGTTTTGAATATTCCTGCAATTTTTAATTTCCTGGCCCGCTGGCTGCCATCACTCTGTATAAAAAGAATAATTACGCTATCATTTACATTTGCTTCGAGCTGGTTGGCGGTATATTCGGAAATGTCAATGTCCTTACTATAACCGCTATCGTTAAATGACAACCATTTCCCTTTTTCCAGAAAAGAATTGATTCTGCTGAAATGAAAACTGCTATCAACGCCTTTCATTAGTACACTTTCAATATTATCCTTGTAGCGTATAATAGAAGATTTTGTCGCATAACGCTCTACGCTTTTTACCTGTGGTAAAGTGCGTAATAAATTTTCAAGTGTATCGTTTTTTTCAATCGGGTATTCTTCGGCAATATTTGCCTGGCTCATTACATTCTGCTGCACCCTTATGTGGCCCCAGAAGCTAAATACTTTATTGCTTATTACATTTTGGAAACCGTTAACAAAACTCAATGCAACTATCATAACGGCAACACTTATCGTTGTAGCGGTAATTGCCAGGCCAATAATAAATCGTGAAAAAGTTTTTTGCCTGTTGAAGGCAATGCGCTTTGCTATAAAAGAAGAAACATTCAAACGTGTTAAATTTGCTATCTTGTAAAACTAATTTTTTTTAAAACATTTCAATGAAATCAATCAGGAATGCTGCATTTATTTTAACCAATATTGTAATATTAATTTCTTCAAATTTAACATTTGCACAGGTCCCCGATAGCATTTATGTTAATAATATAAAAACCGTTAGGTTGTATAATTATGGAGACCAGCTAAGCTTGCCTGTAATTAAACTCAACAGCGGCGACCAGGTTGAACTTCATTTTGACGATTTGGATGGTGATGTAAAATATTACTACTATACCTTTCAACTTTGTAATAACGACTGGACGCCTGTTGATATAAACCAGTTTGACTATATAAAAGGTTTTACCCAGCTAAGGATTTCCACTTATCGCCTTTCATCGCTTGCGCTTACCCGTTATACACATTACCAGGCGGTTATCCCTGATAAAAGTGGTTATCCTACACGTTCGGGAAATTATATACTAAAAGTATATTTGAATGGTGATACCTCCCAAATCGCCTTTACCAAAAGGTTGATGGTGGTCGATAACAAAGCAACCATTTTAGCAAGGGTTATTCAACCATATGCGCCTGATATTTCCCGGACTCATCAGCGCATTCAATTTACCGTTGGCATAAAAGGACTTGATGCATTTAATGCGGGGCAGCAGGTTAAAGTTGTAATACTTCAAAATTACCGGTGGGACAACGCCCTGAAAAATTTTCCGCCAACGTTTATCCGCGGTACTACATTGGAATATAATTCCGAAAGCATTGGTATTTTCCCTGGTGGGAAAGAATGGCGCTGGCTTGATATTACTGATTTTCATTTACAGAGTGATAGGGTGCGCACGGCGGATTACAACAAAACTTCTACGGAAATTTATCTAAATCCCGACGGACCGAGAGATGCACAGCCGTATGTTTATTACCGTGACTACAATGGCATGTTCATTTCGTCGGCTATACGGGGATATAATCCATTATGGGAAACCGATTATGCTACGGTTCATTTTTCATTTGTACCTCCTAACGGAGTCTTATATCCGAATAAGGATGTCTACCTGTTTGGCCAGTTAACTAACTACAATTATGCTGATAGCCTCAAAATGGTATTTAATCATGAAAAAAATCTTTACGAGACACACCTTTTATTAAAACAAGGCTATTACGATTATACTTATGTGGGCGTCGACAAAGATAATCCGGCAATACGAAATGAATTGGATGGAAATTATTTTGAAACAGAAAACCTTTATACCATTTTAGTGTACTTCAAATCATTCACTGATCGTTCAGATCAATTAATTGGTGTGGCTACTTTTGATTCAAGAACTGCCCAGCCGGGATTGAGTTTCTAAGTCGCAGCCTGAACTATGATCTTTTCATTTTCGGAGACTTATTTTAGGCTCGTTTGATTAAATTCTCTTTTTGGCCATAATGCGTTTTACAATTTTTCAATACAACATTTTATATATATTTGCAGCCGGCAAGTCTTATACGGCCAGCTCCTGCAGAACTCCCCCAGGATCGGAAGATAGCAAGGGTATGTGGTTGAGCGGTGCGATGTAAGTAACTTGCCGATTTTTTTTTAGCCGTGAATGATCCTTGATTACACGAATTTCCTTTCTAACCTATCTTAACAATTGTCAACTTGCTTAAACTTCTTTAATAAACAAATATCTTTGCACAATACATTTAATTTTTAAACAGATAATTTTTATGAAATTTTTTATTGACACCGCCAATCTTGACGAAATAAAAGAGGCCAACGATCTTGGCATTTTAGATGGCGTTACTACCAATCCTTCTTTAATGGCAAAAGTGGGAATTAAAGGGAGCGATGCCGTAATGAATCATTACAAAACTATTTGCGAAATGGTCGACGGAGATATCAGTGCAGAAGTGGTAACGACAGAATTTAAAACCATTATTGAAGAAGGCAAAAAACTTGCTGCCATTCATAAAAATATAGTAGTAAAAGTTCCCATGATTCCGGATGGCGTAAAAGCGATCAAATGGTTCACCGATAATGGCATTCGTACCAATTGCACGTTGATTTTTAGTGCAGGCCAGGCCATGCTGGCAGCAAAAGCCGGTGCAGCCTATGTTTCGCCGTTTATCGGCCGCATTGATGACAGTGGTTGGGATGGCATTGAACTGATACAGCAGATTGCCCATATCTTCCAGGTACAGGGTTTTGAATCAGAAATCCTTGCCGCATCCATACGCAGTTCACTCCACATAATTAAATGTGCCGAGGCCGGCGCTGACGTTTGTACTTGCCCGTTAGAGTCAATTATTGGGTTAACAAAACATCCTTTAACGGATATTGGGCTTGCAAAATTTGTTGCTGATGCAAAAAAGTTTGCGTAGGGATGAAATAGCTCAGTACAGATTGAGGTATGTTACGATAATAAAATAAAATTTGTTATTTAAAATTTTTCATTACATCTTTGTTTTGCAAATGAAAATTAAAAATACATATAATAGCTGGTGGCAAACAATCTGCTGATTGTGCCGCATAGC
This sequence comes from Ginsengibacter sp., assembly GCF_057362405.1. Lineage (NCBI taxonomy): Bacteria > Pseudomonadati > Bacteroidota > Chitinophagia > Chitinophagales > Chitinophagaceae > Ginsengibacter > Ginsengibacter sp. Next base: position 38,639 of record NZ_JBMQQG010000180.1, on the reverse strand, counting down.
TATATTTGTATCTCAAAAAATAAATAGTACACCCCGGCACAAAGCCGGGGTTTTTTTATGTTATGAAGAAAATAGAATTAACAACAACCTTCAAAAAATTATTGGCGGATGTATATACTCCTGTTGGAATATACCTGCGTCTCCGCGACCGTTTTCGCGACACAGTTTTATTGGAAAGTACCGATTTTCACGTTGGTGAAAATAGCTTTTCCATTATTGGGATCAATGCAATTGCCGGTATTGAAATAAGCAATTACCAGGAAATTGAATTCAAATTGCCATCGCAAAATATTCAAAAGATCCAGATTACAAAATCTATGAAAGTCGCTGAACAACTCTGGAAGTTTATGCAACACTTCGATATTGTGGAGCAGGTGACGGTTCCTGTAAGTAAAGCCCAGGGCTTGTTTGGCTACACTACTTTTGACGCTATACAATTTTTTGAAGATATACAATTTAAGTCTTTAAGGGGTAACGAAAAACCTCAAATACCGCTGGTTCGGTATCGTTTATACCAGTACGTTATCGTTATCAATCATTTTAAAGATGAATTATTTCTTTGCGAAAATCATATCCGGGGAATTGAAAGCGAAATAGATATTGTGGAGAGCATTATTAAAAGCAAAGATGTTCCAACTTACCCTTTTGCTGTGGTAGAGACGGAATCGTCGCCGTTAGTTGATGAAGAATATGTAAATATGGTAAAAAGAGGAATTACCAGTTGCGCCAGGGGCGATGTTTTCCAGGTAGTGCTCAGCCGTAGATTCCAACAGAAATTTTCGGGGGATGAATTTAACGTGTACCGGGCACTCAGAAATATTAATCCCAGCCCGTACCTCTTTTACTTTGACTATGGCGATTATCGCCTGTTTGGAAGCAGTCCGGAGAGCCAGTTGATTGTTCAGAATAATACTGCGGTTGTACACCCTATAGCCGGAACTTTTAGGAGGACTGGTAATGATGCCGTAGATGAAAGCCTTGCTGAGCAACTATCAAAGGATAGAAAAGAAAATGCCGAGCATGTAATGTTGGTGGACCTTGCACGGAACGATTTAAGCCGCTTGTGTAATGAAGTAAAAGTTACCCGCTTTTGCGAGGTTCAATATTTTTCACATGTTATACATCTTGTTAGCGAAGTAAAAGGAAAGGTTCCGGAAGATAGCAATCCGTTCGATTTATTAGGAGTTACTTTCCCGGCAGGTACTTTAAGCGGTGCACCAAAGTATAAGGCTATGCAGCTTATTGATGAATTTGAAAAGGAGGCAAGAAGCTACTACGGTGGATGCATCGGGTTCATTGGGTTTAACGGAAGTATAAACCATGCTATTATGATACGGACTTTTTTAAGTAAGGAAAACAGCCTTATTTACCAGGCCGGGGCAGGTATTGTTGCTGCGTCTAACCCAGAGAGTGAGTTACAGGAAGTAACCAATAAACTAAATGCGCTTACCTCAGCCATTAAATCCGCTGAAAAAATATAAAGAATGAAAATTTTAATTTTTGATAATTACGATTCGTTTACTTACAACCTGGTACACGTGGTTGAAAAAATAATCAATGATAAGGTAGATGTTTATCGCAATGATAAAATACCATTGGAAAAGGTAAAGGACTACGATAAAATAATTTTATCGCCCGGCCCGGGAATTCCTGTTGAATCGGGATTGTTGCTGCCACTCATAAAGGAATACGCCTCTTCCAAATCTATACTGGGCGTATGCCTTGGGCAGCAGGCAATTGGCGAGGCATTTGGAGGAAGTTTAATAAATTTAAGCACAGTATATCACGGAGTAGCTACAAAAATTAAGGTTGATCCTGGCAGGACAAAATCAAAAAATGATGTTTTTAATTCATTGGATAACGAGCTGGAAGTCGGTCGCTATCATTCATGGATCGTAAGTAAAGAAGGCTTTCCCAAAGAACTTGAGATTACTGCCGAAGATGAAAATGGGTACATAATGGCGTTACGGCATAAAACTTTCGATGTGCAGGGCGTTCAGTTTCATCCTGAAAGTGTATTAACGCCTATGGGAGAAATGATGATGAGGAATTGGTTAGTTTGATTTTGGGTAATAATGGCCCTTTCCTCTATTCAACCTGGAGTCGTGAGACGGCGACATAACGTATATGTAATATTATTGAAAATTAGATCATGAAAGAAATCCTTAAATATTTATTCGAACATAAAACTTTATCGAGAGACAAAGCGAAGGAAATATTATTGAATATTTCGAAAGGAATATATTCAGATGCAGAAATTGCATCGTTTGTAACGGTATACCTTATGCGCAGTATTACGATACCTGAGTTACTTGGTTTTCGCGACGCATTAATTGAGTTGTGCGTTCCTGTTGACTTAAAACCATTCAGTGTATTGGATATAGTAGGTACAGGCGGCGATGGAAAAAATACGTTTAATATCTCTACACTCAGCTGTTTCATTGTAGCGGGTACCGGCCAAAAAGTTGCAAAACATGGTAACTACGGCGCTTCATCCATTAGCGGCGCCAGTAATGTGATGGAAGCACATGGATATAAATTTTCGTCAGACAACAAAAAATTGTTAGCAGAAGTTGATAAAGCTAATATTTGTTTTATGCATGCGCCTTTGTTCCACCCCGCGTTAAAGGTTGTTGGCCCCATTAGAAAAAATTTAGGAGTACGTACCTTTTTTAATATGCTTGGCCCGATGGTAAATCCTGCATTGCCAGATGTACAGGTTGTGGGCGTATATAACCTTGAAATGGCACGCATTTATTCGTATTTGCTTCAGCAATCAAATGCTAAATTTACCATTGTCCACAGCCTCGATGGATATGATGAAATTTCTTTGACAGGGGAAACAAAAATTATAACCAATAAAGGAGAAAAAATTTGCAGCGCCGAAGCTCTTGGAAAAAGAATGGTAAGCCCCCAGGATATTTACGGCGGTAATTCAACAGCAGAAGCTGCGAAAATATTTTTAAAAATTTTGAAAGGGGAGGGAAGCTGGGCGCAGAATGCAGTAGTAATTGCAAATGCAGCAATAGCCTTATCTTCAACCGGAAATTATCCGGACTATGAACACTGTTATTCACTGGCTGTTGAGAGCCTGGAAAGCGGAAAAGCGTACCAGTCATTTGAAAAATTAATAAGCCTTCAGTAGATGAATATATTGGATACTATAGTTGCCAGCAAGAAAATTGAAGTGGCAGAAAGAAAAAAAAATAAAGATATTTCTGAAATTAAGAAAGGCCCTTTCTTTCAAAATGAAACCTTATCTTTTAGAGAGTTTTTATCGAGAGAAGATAAAACCGGCATCATTGCAGAATTTAAACGAAAATCGCCGTCAAAAGGGGTCATCAACGATCGGTCAACTGTTAAGGAAGTAACAGGGGCTTATGCAAAATATGGAGCCAGTGGCATTTCGGTGCTTACAGATGAAAATTTTTTTGGAGGTTCGTTGGATGATTTATTAGCAGCAACTGTAAATGAAGTTCCATTATTAAGAAAGGATTTTATTATTGATGAATACCAACTGTTAGAATCAAAAGCATACGGCGCTGAAGTGATATTATTAATAGCGGCATGTCTTACAAAAGATGAAGTAAAAACTTTAGCTGGTTTGGCGAAAAATATCGGCCTGAATGTATTACTTGAAATTCATAATGAACAGGAGCTGGCACATATTTGTAAAGATGTAGATGTGGTGGGAGTTAACAACCGCGATCTTAAAACTTTTAAGGTTGATATTAATCGCTCCATAGAATTGAGTAAACAAATTCCTTCTGATAAAATAAAAATTTCGGAAAGTGGTATTGATAGTATTGCTTCAATAAAGCTTTTAAAAGAATTTGGTTTTAAAGGATTTTTGATTGGAGAGAAATTTATGAAAGAAGAAGATCCAGGGCTCGCATTTCAAAATTTTACACATGAATTAAAAATGCAATGATGAAATTAAAAGTTTGTGGTATTAATCAATTGGAACAATTAAAACAACTGGATGAAATAGGAGTAGATTATGCGGGAATGATATTTTATACACATTCATCAAGAAATGTTTACAACAAATTATTTGCATGGGGTGTTAAGCCATTGTCTTTATCTCTGAAAAAGGTTGGGGTCTTTGTAAATGCAGATGAAGAATATATTATGAGCCAGGTGGATGCTTATGGTCTTGACCTGGTTCAGTTACATGGCGACGAAACGCCGGCTTTTTGTAAGGTAATCAGCGAACATATAGCGGTTACAAAAGCTTTCAGAATAACGCAAACTAACGAGCAAAATATTGATTGGATGGTAAAGCCTTATGAAGAATATTGTGATTATTATCTTTTCGACACGAACCGTAAAAATGCTTACGGAGGTACCGGTGAAAAATTTAACTGGAACCTTTTGCAACAGAATAAAATTAATAAACCATTTTTTTTAAGTGGGGGAATCGGGTTAAAAGATGTAAAAAGACTAAAAGCTTTTGACCATCCTTTTTTTTACTGCGTCGATGTAAACAGCCGGGTTGAAATTGCAGATGGAATAAAAGATATGGTGGCCATTAAAACGATGGTTGCTGAATTGCTTGATAAAAATATAGTTGAATAAAATGATGATGAAGAACAAAGAGATTTTTAAAGTTAATAAAAACGGTTACTACGGTGAGTTTGGCGGAGCTTATGTTCCTGAAATGTTGCATAATAATGTGCAACGACTCAGGGAAAATTATTTAAAAATTATTGGGGACAAAAAATTCAAAAAAGAATTTAATGCTTTGTTGAAAGATTATGTAGGTCGACCAACTCCATTATACCTGGCTGAAAGATTAAGTGAAAAATATAAGGCCAACATTTATTTAAAACGTGAAGATCTTTGCCATACAGGCGCTCATAAAATCAACAATACCATCGGGCAAATTTTACTGGCAGAGCGGCTTGGAAAAAAAAGAATTATTGCTGAGACGGGCGCAGGCCAGCATGGCGTGGCAACAGCAACAGTTTGTGCTTTAAAAGGATTGGAGTGCATTGTTTACATGGGCGAAAAAGATATTGCCCGGCAGGCGCCAAATGTTGCAAGAATGAAGATGCTCGGGGCCAAAGTTATCCCTGCATTAAGTGGTAGCAAAACGCTGAAAGATGCTACGAACGAGGCTATTCGCGATTGGATCAATAATCCTGACAATACGCATTATATAATTGGAAGTGTTGTTGGCCCACATCCTTACCCCGATATGGTCGCCCGTTTTCAGAGCGTTATCAGTAAAGAAATTAAGAAACAGTTAAAAGAAAAAACCGGGAATGAATTGCCGGCTTATGTAATTGCGTGTGTGGGTGGTGGTAGTAATGCTGCGGGCGCTTTTTATCATTTTTTAAATCATCACTCTGTAGAACTTATTGCCGTAGAAGCTGCCGGCGAAGGCATCGACAGTGGTATGAGCGCCGCAACAACTCAATTAGGCACCCACGGCATTTTACATGGAAGCAAGAGCCTCGTAATGCAAACGCTGGACGGACAGGTTATAGAACCACACAGTATTTCAGCGGGCCTCGACTATCCCGGCATTGGACCCATGCATGCACATTTATTCACAAGCAAGCGGGCGACATTTATGAGCGCTACTGATGAAGAAGCGCTAGCATCAGCTTTTGAACTTGCGAGACTGGAAGGTATCATACCTGCACTTGAATCTGCTCATGCATTACACGTTTTGAATATAATCAATTTCAAAAAAGGTGACGTTGTGGTGGTTAACCTGAGTGGAAGAGGAGACAAGGATATGGACACTTATATGAAACATATTACATCTTGATAACTTTTGAAAATATTAAACTTTCCAAAAGTTTACATGATTGACAGAAGCCATTTAATTCTCATGAACAGAATAAAAAAATTATTTTCTGATAAGAAAAAAAACCTAGTAAGCATTTATTTTACTGCAGGCTTTCCTCAATTAAATGATACGAACATAATTCTTGATGCCTTACAAAATCATGGCGCTGATCTTATTGAAATTGGCATGCCTTATAGTGATCCCTTGGCCGATGGTCCCGTAATCCAGCAAAGCAGTATGAAGGCTTTACAAAATGGCATGTCTATTAAATTATTGTTTGAACAACTAAACAAGTTGCCCGGTAATTCTCCTTCAGGAGTCAGGCGTGTGCCGTTAATTTTAATGGGCTATCTCAACCCTGTTTTACAATACGGCATAGAAAAATTTTTCAGCGATGCCCACAATGCCGGAATTGATGGAATAATTTTACCCGATCTTCCTTTGCATGAATTCGAATCAGAGTATAAAAGACTTTTTGAAAAATATAAACTGGATTTTATTTTTCTGATTACACCCGAAACAAGCGATAAAAGAATAAGAAAAATTGACGCCTTAAGCAAAGGGTTTATATATGCCGTTTCATCATCTTCAACTACCGGCGCTAATAAAGATATGACCGAACAGCAAGAATATTTTCAAAGAATTGAAAGTATGAAACTTAAAAATCCGGTAATGATCGGCTTTGGAATAAAAGACAATGCAACATTTATGCAAGCCTGTAAATATGCGGCAGGGGCCATAATTGGGACGGCATATATTAAGGCAATTGAAAATTCAGATAATATCGAAATCAGCACCCAGAAATTTCTTAACTCAATTTTAGACCCAACTATTTCGTTATAAAATGGTATTTGTTTTAAAAAAATTAAATTTGTTCCCCAACAATCAACCATGAAAAAAATATTTGTCTTTCTTCTTATCGTTCCTTTTTTTAGTTTTTCGCAAACCAAACAGAAAACGAGTACTCCTGCAGAGAATGGCTTTGTTATTACCGGGGATGTTACCGGGTACGCCAATGGTACTTCAGTATCATTTTTAAATGATCAAACCGGGCAGCCCGAAAAACAAACAACAATTGAGAATAATAAATTTGTTGTTAAAGGACAAATGTCCCAACCTTCTTTCAAAGTGTTGATTTTTGGCGATCAGCCGCCAGCCATACCTTTATTTTTGGATAACAGCAATATAAAAATAACTGGTGATAAAAGTGCACTTGATAAACTTTCCATAACGGGCTCTCCTTCTCATAATCAATACATGGAATATGCAAACGCGATTATGCCATATCAACAAATATTTGCGGAAGGTGCAGTTGAAGATCCGGACGCAGCCAATGCGGTCGAAAAAATAAGCATTGATTTTGTAAAAAAGCACCCTGGGTCTTTTGTTTCACCACTTGCAATTATTCGTTTATACCAGGCCACCCAAGATGGTAACAAGGCCGAGGAACTCTATAAGTTAATGTCTTCACCCGTAAAGGAAAGCGGCCTGGGCCAATATGTTAATCAGCAAATACAGGAGTCAAAAATTAACGCAATCGGGTCTGTTGTGAAAGATTTCTCACAAAACGATACTTCCGGTCACCCGGTAGATTTTTCTTCTTACAGGGGCAAATATGTTTTATTGGATTTTTGGGCAAGTTGGTGCAGGCCATGCCGCATGGAAAATCCGAACGTGGTGGCGGCGTACAATAAATTCCATGATAAAAACTTTACGATTTTAAGTGTATCGCTCGACCAGGCCAAACCGGCATGGTTAAACGCAATTCAAATGGATGGACTTACGTGGAACCATGTAAGTGATTTAAAAGGGTGGAACAATGCAGTGGCCGGGATGTTTCAAATTCGCAGCATACCGCAAAACCTTTTGATTGATCCTAACGGAAAAATAATTGCAAAGAATTTAAGAGGGCCAGTTCTTGAGAACAAATTAAGCCAGATTTTAAAGTGATGTTGATCAGTTAATAGAAAACTTCTACGTTCTTATTTTCCGAATACAATTAAATGTCTTTTATACAACTGCACCGCATTCTCCAAACCAAAATATAAGGCATCTGTAATTAATGCATGGCCAATTGAAACTTCGAGTAAGCCAGGAATATTTTCAGCAAAGTATTTAAGATTATGCAAATCCAAATCATGGCCTGCGTTGATTCCTAAGCCAAGTTCATTTGCTTTTTTGGCTGCTATAGTATAAGACTCGATTGCTTTTTGCCTTTTACCGGTTGAATATTTTTTGGCATAACCTTCAGTGTATAACTCTATCCTGTCTGTGCCGGTTTGCTTTGCGCCAATTACCATATTTATATCAGGATCAACAAAAATTGAAACACGAATACCGGCCTCCTGAAAGACAGAAATTATTTCAATCAAATACTCCTTATTCTTTATGGTATCCCATCCGTGATCAGAAGTTAACTGGCCTTCAGCATCTGGTACAAGCGTAACCTGGTCAGGTTTATTGGCAAGAACCAAATCAACAAATTTTTGTTCTTTAGGATTGCCTTCAATATTAAATTCTGTGGTGATAATCTTTTTCAGTTCATATACATCTGCATAGCGAATATGCCTTTCGTCAGGGCGTGGGTGCACTGTTATTCCGTCGGCGCCAAAATTCTGAATATCAGTAGCAGCTTTAATTACATCGGGATTATTACCCCCGCGTGAATTGCGAAGCGTAGCTATTTTATTGATGTTAACGGAGAGTTTGGTCATGGTCCTATTATATTCTGGAAGTAAATTTTATTAAATTGAATAACAAAGTTATGCATGAATTTTGAAGTGATGTTTTGATTTAATAAATTGAAAGATGATTCAGTTTAATACCGCTATAAAAAAATTTGCCAAACAGGGCGAGAAGACCGGCTGGTCTTATATTGAGATACCGGAAGAAATAGCCACACAAATCAAACCCAATTATAAAAAATCTTATAGAGTAAAAGGTTCCCTGGATAATTATAAAATAGAACGAACGAGTCTGATTCCTATGGGCGGAGGGAGTTTTATTATTCCCATAAACGCCACTATTCGAAAGGCATTAGGTAAGCGGCAAGGAGCAACAATAAAAGTGAGCCTTGCCGAAGATGCACGTGCGGTAGAAATAAATAAAACTTTTTTAATTTGTCTTGCTGATGAGCCAAAAGCCCTGGATTTTTTTAATTCTTTGCCGGGAAGCCATCGAAACTATTTTAGCAAATGGATTGAGAGTGCCAAAACCGAAGAGACACGAGCAAATCGAATAGCCAAGGCCGTTACGGCGCTGTCGCGTAAGTTGGGTTACCCCGAAATGATGCGCATGGCAAAAGAAGAAAAGTTCCTGTAAGCAAAATTATTCTTTGATCATTCTTCTTTCTCAATAATAAAAGCTACTTTAGTCACCGCTATTACTATTTCTTTCGCCTGCTGCTTTTGGCCCACCCTCTATTAATTCTAAAAAAATCAACATGAAAAAAATTTCATTTCTTTTGGTGGCGTGCATCTTTGTCATTTCCTGTAGCGAATCGAAAAAAGAGACGCCTAAGAACAATGATTGGATTGCAGATAATTTATCCGGCAAAGTGGAACAAACTACTGATTCCACATTTAAAGCAGATAGCACCGGTAAAATGGGTGAACTTGATTCCTGCTGTGTTTCATCAACCAAATATGATGAGCAAGGCTATTCTTCGGGCTATACATCTGTTGACAAAGCAGGTACCGATCATGAGGAAGGAACCTTCACTCACGATGATAAAGGCTTATTTACCGGCCAGAAATTTACAAAAAATGGTAAAACGACCGGCTCGCTTACTGTCGAGAACAAAGACGGCACTTACTCTGGTGCCCATAGTTTTGATTCGACTGGTAAAATGGATTTTTATTATACTGATATAACCGCGAATGACTATGGCCGAATTACCGGGTTTAAACAATACAAACCGGATAGTACATTGAAGATGAGTATGACAATGAACTATAATAACCAATTCCTGAAAGATCAAAGTGCAAAAGATAGTGTTGGGAAGGAAACTTCATCCTACGCTCAAACTTATGATGATAAAAACAACGTAATTGAATCAACTTACAAACAAGTAAAAACAGATTCAACAAAAAAGGATACAACAATAACTACTATTACAAAATATCGCTACGACATTTTTGACGATAAAGGTAACTGGACCCAACGAACAGAAATGGACAAAGATGGTAAGCCAGTTAAAATTGTTAAGAGAACCATCACCTATTACAAAGAATAGTTTTAATTCTATTCTTCCGTGTTTTAAAGCATAATAAATGATAAGATTCATTTATTATGCTTTTGTATTTTTATACATTATTTCATAAGCATCGTTATTTCTTTTTATTCAACATTATTTTTAAATGCCGCAACAAGTTTTGGAACGAAGGCTCAGCCTGGGCCAGGCTACTGCCATAAATATGACTGATATGGTAGGCATCGGCCCTTTCATTACAATGCCAATGGTTATTGGCATGATGAATGGCCCCTTTTTTTTGTATGCATGGATTGCAGGAGCATTTCTTTCAATTGTTGATGCAATGGTGTGGAGCGAACTGGGGGCCGCATTTCCGAAAGCAGGCGGTTCCTATAATTTCTTAAAGGAAGCCTATGGAAAAAATGGTGCAGGCAAAATGATGAGCTTTTTATTTGTGTGGCAAACAATGATACAAGCACCACTGGTTATAGCTTCTGCCGCAATTGGCTTTTCAAAATATTTTTCTTATCTCGTTCCGCTCAACGCTACTACAGAAAAAATGGTAAGTGGAAGCGTGGTCGCATTAATAATCTTTTTGTTGTATAGGAAGATTGATACTATTGGCAAAATAAGTGTATTTCTATGGAGTGGTGTTATCATCACAATGTTCTGGATTATAGGTGGCGGCATTGCCCACGGAAATTTTTTATCGCCAATAACAAATATTAATACAGGGATACATTTAGATTACGCTTTTGTAACCGCCATAGGTTTTGCGAGTGTAAAATCTGTATACAGTTATTTGGGTTACTACAATGTTTGTCATTTGGGTAGTGAGATAAAAAATCCCTCTAAAAATATTCCACGCAGCATGTTTATTTCTATTGCCGGTATTGCGGTTTTGTATTTGATGATGAATGTAAGTGTTGTGAGTGTTATACCGTGGCAACATGCAAAGGGTAGCAAATTTGTAGTGAGTGAATTTATACAAATACTCGCCGGTCACGGCGCTGCCAAAGTTGCAACGTGTTTAATTTTGTGGGTAGCATTCGCATCGGTTTTTTCTGCAACGCTTGGGTATAGCCGCATTCCGTATGCGGCTGCGGCTGACGGAGAATTTTTTGCGGTTTTTGCGAAGATTCATCCAACAAAAAATTTTCCTTACGTGTCACTATTGTTCATGGGCGGCGTTGCATTTATTTTCAGTCTTCTTTTTATTGCTGATTTAGGGAAAGTTATCAGCGCTATATTAGCGATGCGTATTATTGTTCAGTTTATTGGACAAGCGATTGGTTTGTTATTATTGCGCAGCAAAAAAAGTGATATTCAATTTCCTTACAAAATGCCTTTGTTTCCTGTGCCGGTAATTCTTGCAATTGGTATGTGGATATTTATTTTAATTTCTACGGGAAGCACTTTAATGGAATGGGGGTCATTAATAATTGCTTTAGGAACTGTTGTGTATTTTATTAAAGCGAAGGTTAAAAGGGAGTGGCCTTTTATAAAAAACTAAGTTGATTACATTTTATTCCGCAAAAACACGATCTCCCGTTGCATCTCTTCAATTCGCTCCAGCAAATAATTGATAGTTTCAATGCCTTCAATATTTATATCAAGATCATAATGGAGCCTGATAAATTTTTCAAGTTTATGTATTTCATCAACAGGTATGTAAGTGGAACTTTGGACGGATGTAACACTTATCAATCCTGAATTCTGTAATGAACTTATAAACGAATATTCGATGTTATGATGAATGCAAAAATCTTCTGCGGGTATTAATTCTTCCTGTTCCATTGCAAAATTTTTAAGTTGATAATTTCGATAATTCCGTAAATAATTCTTTTTGTTTATCGGTTAAATGAGTAGGAACTTTTATGTTCCACGTAACATATAAATCGCCATGCTCACCTTCTTTTTTATAAACCGGAAATCCCTTGCCTTTCAATCTTACTTTGGTTCCATTCTGGGTTCCCGCATTTACTTTAAGTTTTATTTTTCCATCCATGGTATCGATGGTTTTTTCGCCGCCCAGAACTGCCGTGTATAAATCGATATCTTCTGTTTTTTGTAAATCATTACCATCACGCCTAAACGAAGTATTGTTATTTATTACAAATGTTATAAGAAGGTCACCGCTAGGTCCACCATTCGCACCAGGGCTGCCGTAACCTTTCAACCGTATTACCTGCCCGTTTTCAACGCCTGCGGGTATTGTTATCCTGACATTTTTGCCATTGATGGTGAGTGTTTGCTTATGGGTTTTAAACGCATCGGTTAGTGACAAGTGAAGTTCAGCGCTATAATCCTGGCCCCGAAATTTTGTATTGCTCCTTCTTCCGGTTCTTCCTGAGCCACCGAATAGTGATTCAAAAAAATCCGAAAAAGCCGAGTCGTCATCTGAAGAATAGGTATACCCGCCACCAAAATTATCCCCAAATCCGCCACCACCAAAACCTTGTGCACCTTGTTGCTGTTTGGCCTTTTCATATTGATCAGCATGCTTCCAGTTCTCGCCATATTGATCGTACTTTTTTCTTTTTTCCGGATCGCTCAGCACTTCGTTAGCTTCATTAATCTGTTGGAATTTTTTGTGAGCATCCTTATCATTCGGATTCAAATCGGGGTGAAGTTTTCTTGCCAGTTTACGATAGGCTTTCTTTATATCATCTGTCGAGGCATTTTTGGCAACTCCCAGTGTTTTATAATAATCGACGAAATCCATTTTTTTAATTTTGACTTTAATTTAATCCTTCATAAAAGTAAGTGCTATTAAAATAGCAATTGGACGAATACAAAATTAAAAAAAACTAATACGAATATTTTTGATTATTACATTTGCTTTAAAATATCATGTAATGAAAAGAATATCATTTGCGCTGATGTTATTGACGGCATCCTGCACGGTTGCGCCGAGAATAAACGTGTCAACTACAAATGCCAGCGGCGGCAACCTTGTTACCGATGGAAAAATTTATACAACTGCCTACCAGCAGAGGGCCGCTGAATACCGCGCTTTATGTTACCAGGCTTTCAACATTGCCCATCAACGGGTAGATGAAATAATGCCCACTAAGACAGAAAAGCCAAAAGTAATTATTACTGATATTGACGAAACCATTTTGGATAATAGTGCCTACGAGGCTCATCAAACTTTGCAGGGAAAGGGTTATGAATCAGATACATGGTACGAATGGTCCGGTATGAACAAGGCCGATACAGTTCCCGGTAGCCTTAGTTTTTTAAAATATGCTTCATCAAAAGGAATTGAAATTTTTTATGTTACCAACAGGAGTGAAAAAGAAAGAGATTTTACTTTAAAGAATCTTCAAAAATTTAATTTTCCCAATGCCGATAGTACACATTTATTTCCGTTGCATAACACTTCATCAAAAGAACAACGTCGGCAAAACATCGCGGCAAATTATAGCATTGTAATGTTGATGGGAGATAATCTTGGAGATTTCAGTTCCGTATTTGATAAAAAAAGTTCTGATGAACGCAATCGAAATGTAAATGATTTGGCAGCTGAGTTTGGCAACCGCTTTATTATCCTGCCTAACCCTGTTTATGGTGACTGGGAAAACTCGCTTTATAACTACAATTATTCGCTTAGCGATGCGCAGCGAGATTCTGTGATAAAGTCATCTTTACATTCGTATTAAACGATCTATAAATCAGAAATCCAATCTTTTGCCGTAGCATATTCTTCCATTTTAAAAGCCTTGGTTGGGCAGGGAAGAAAAATTCCAAATGTATTGGTGAATTTTTTTACGCTATCTTTTTCAGTAACGACGGCAAACTTCTTCCACTTCGAAAAATATCTGAATCCCAGCAGGCCATCTTCTATCCATGCACCGATACTGTAATTTCTTAGTTCCGTGTTTAATACCAGCAGGTAATTAATTTTTCCAAATGATATTACCACATTTTTTACAACGGGATTAATCACATTATAATAATCCTCTTTCGTAACTTTTCCCGTAGCACGAAACGCTGTAACATGTCCCGGAAATCCTGGTATGACTTCAATCATAAAATTGTTTTAAAATTTTTTCAATCCGCCTTTAACAAAGTTATACATAAGAAAATGAAGATGTGCTAACTGATAAGTAGAAAATTTTCCCCTCTATTGACACTGTAGTTTTTTGTAGATACTTCTTATTAAGTGGCACGGCGGATGGCACAATTTTAGTTTTACTAATGCAAACAAAAAATTATAACCATGAACACTAATGAAAAATTAAACGAAGTACTGAACGATCTTATTCGCGTTAACAACGACAGGGCGGAGGGATATGTAAATGCATCTGAAGAAGTAAAATCAATTGACGTTGATCTTCGTGCAACTTTTAATAAACTGGCAGATCAAAGCCGCAAGTTTGCGACAGAACTTACAACAGCAGTAGTTAAACTGGGCGGTGAGCCAGCAACCGGCACAACTGCAGGTGGCAAAATCCACAGGGCTTGGATGGATGTAAAAGCTACATTCTCCGGGAAGGACAGGCATACTATTCTTTCATCTTGTGAGTCTGGTGAAGACGCAGCGCAAAAGGCATATAAAGCTGCACTGGCGTCTGATGCAGAAATTAATGCAGACACAAGGAAGTTGATAACCGATCAGCAATCGTCTTTAAAAACATCTCACGATCTTATTAAGAAATACAGAGACGTGCAGAAAGCAGTTAGTGCATAGATTAAGGATTAGATGCAAAAATCCCGGACTGTTAAGGCCGGGATTTTGTTTTCATTCTATTCATTTATGATATGCAAATCGATGCAACAACAGCTATTAGTTTAAAGCATTGAATAAAACTTCTACAGGGTGCAAAGCTTTTCGTCCGGCTCCATCTTTTATCTGGTGACGGCAGCTCGTTCCCGGTGCCGCAATAATTGTTTCTTCCGCCTGATTTCGAACAGCAGGCAATAAAACCAATTCACCAATTTTCATTGAAAGATCATAATGCTCTTTTTCATAACCAAACGAACCTGCCATTCCACAGCATCCTGAAGGAATCACTTCAACAGAATAATTTTCAGGTAATGACAAAAGCTTCACTGATGGAGTAACAGATGATAAGGCCTTTTGCTGGCAATGTCCGTGTAATTTTATGAGGCGCTTTTCTTTGGTGAATACATCTCTTTTAATATTGCCATTGTCAATTTCTTTGGCAATAAATTCATCAATAAAAAAAACATTTTTAGCCAGTACTTTCGCCGCATTGTAATTTTCATCATCGGCAAGATCAAGGTATTCGTCCCTGAAAGTAAGGATAGCACTGGGTTCTATTCCTATTAAAGGAGCTTTGTCGTTTACGATTTTGCTCAATAGGGATATATTCTTATTGGCAATAATCTTGGCATGTCTTATTAATCCTTTTGAGAGCCACGCTCTTCCACTTTCTTCATGTTGTGGAATAACTACCTCATACCCGAGTTTTTCCAAAAGCAAAATTGCTTTCATTCCAATTTCAGTGTCATTATAATTGGTAAATTCATCACAAAATAAATATACCTTACCCGTAGCCGTTAGATTGTTGCCGGCGGAAGCCTTCTTTCTTTTCTTAAACCATTTTTGTAATGAAGTGCTATGAAGGGTTGGCATAGAACGCTTGTCAGCAAAGCCTGATATTCTTTTTATCAATTTACCGGTGGCTGCATTACTTACCATAAAATTATACAGGCCAGGAGCGATGGCGCCTAATTTTGCGGACTTATTAAAGTTGGCAATTAGTTTTGACCGAAACGGAACCCCATTAGCATCATAATATTGTTGCAGAAATTCTGCTTTTAATTTAGCAACATCTACATTTGAAGGACATTCTGATTTGCAGCCTTTGCAACTCAAACATAAATCCATTACGTCATAAATTTCTTTATGATCGAAGCGATTTAGTTTTTCGGAATTGGTAAGAAACTCACGTAGAATATTAGCCCTTGCTCTCGTTGTATCCTTTTCATTTTTAGTGGCCATATAAGAAGGGCACATAGTACCACCGGACAAGTGGGTTTTACGGCAATCACCGGAGCCATTACATTGCTCAGCATGTTGCAAAACATCCTGGTTATGATAACGAAATATTGTTTTAAAAGCAGGCGTTTTTTGTCCGGGCTTGTAACGCAACATCGTATTCATTGGTGGTGTATCAACAATCTTGTTGGGATTGAAAATATTGTTCGGGTCCCAGGTATATTTAATGGTTTTAAATAATTCGTAATTCTTTTCACCCACCATTTGTTTAATAAATTCTCCGCGTAACCTTCCGTCACCATGCTCACCGCTTAAAGAACCTTTATATTTTTTTACTAACGTTGCAATTTCCTGGGCAATAATTCTAAAGAGATGATTGCCCTCTACCGTTTTTAAATTAATGATAGGGCGAAGATGTATTTCTCCCGAACCTGCGTGGGCGTAGTGCACAGCATGCAGGTTATATTTTTCTAATATTTTATTGAAATCTGCAATGTAATTGGGGAGATCATTAGCGTCTACCGCCGTATCTTCAATTACAGGAACCGCTTTTTCGTCACCCGGCAAATTTCCTAATAGTCCTAATCCTGCTTTGCGAAGTGTCCATATTTTCTTGGTATCCTCACCAAATAATAATGGAAAGTGATATCCTAATCCGGAGGCACGCATCTCGGTTTCGCATTCAGTGGAAATATGGGTAATACCGTCACGGGTAGACGCAGTAAATTCAATTACAAGTATGGCAGCAGGATCGCCCTTAACAAAAAAACGATTTTTACTTTGTTCAATATTATCTTTAGTGCATTCTAAAATATAATGATCGATCAGTTCACTTGCCCGTGGCTTATATTTTAAAGCGATCAGGTTCGCCCTCAGGGCATCATCAATAGAATTAAAGTGAACACACAACAAGCCCGTTTCATCTTTAAGTAATGGAACGACATTTAATTTTATTTCGGTTATGAAAGCCAATGTACCTTCAGAGCCGGCGATGAGTTTGCAAAAATTAAAATCAGGTTCGCCTGCTGTAAAGGGAGCTGAATCGAGCAGTGCATCAATGGCATAGCCTGTATTTCTTCTTTCAACTGTTTTTTTTGGAAACTCTTTTCTTATTTCAACCTGGTTATCGTAATTGCTTAAAAGATTCCGGGTGGTTTTATAAATGTTTGCTTCCAAACTATTGCCTTCACATTTATTATGAAATTCTTCAAGATGTAAAGCTTTAAATGTTGTTTCGCTTCCGTCGCCAAGTAATACATCAACTTCTAAGAGATGTTCTCTCGTGCTTCTGTAAATAATTGAATTGGAACCGCATGAATTATTCCCGACCATTCCGCCCATCATGGCACGATTGGCTGTTGATGTTTCGGGGCCAAAAAACAAACCGTGTGGCTTTAAATACATATTGAGTTCGTCGCGTATAACGCCGGGCTGTACACGCACCCAATGTTCTTCTTTATTTAATTCAATGATTTGGGTAAAATTCCTGGAAACATCCACAACGATACCGTTTCCTACAACCTGCCCTGCAAGTGAGGTGCCGGCTGTTCTCGGAATAATGGACGTGTGATTGTCGTTTGCAAAAGCGATTAATTTCTTAATATCATTTTTAGTCTTTGGGATGGCAACAGCCAACGGCATTTCCTGGTAAGCAGATGCATCTGTTGCATATAACATCCTCATGGTATTATCCAGGTAAAGTTCGCCCTCTAATTGCGTAGATAATTCTTTCAGCCTTTCATTCATAGCAAATAATTCTTAATAAAGTTTGTAAAGCTATGACGTTTTGAATTTAGACTGTCTTGATTTTATTGCAGGAAATATATTTTTTTCTTTGATTAACTTTTTAATCCGGTTCAACGAAATACATTTCAATCATGCCTTTGTTTTTTGCAGCCTTTTTCCCGCGGAATTTACATGGAAACGTGTCTTTGACAAGATCATAAGTGCTTTGCGAAATATTTATTTTATTGGGCTCGCTGTTTTGTTCCATACGGGAAGCGGTATTGACAGTATCACCCCAAATATCAAATGCAAATTTTTTGTCGCCAACAACCCCTGCCACGAGTGGGCCTGTATGAATACCAATGCGAATATCAAAGTAAGTATTTTCGCTGGCACTTTGGCGAAATGAAATAATGAAGTCAACTATTTCAATTGCAGCATTAACGACGTTAACAGCGCTATGATCTTTTTTATCAGGCACACCACTAACGCATAAATAAGCGTCTCCTATTGTCTTTATTTTTTCAATATTATACCTGGAGGTTATTTCATCAAATTTCTTAAAGCATGTGTCAACAATAGCAACAAGTTCTTCCGGTGAAAGCTTTTCGCTTTTGCTGGTGAAATTTTCAAAATCGGTAAACATAACGGTGGCTACCTCATAGCTTCTTGGTTTTGTATTCCCGGTTTCTTTTAATTCATTAGCAATATCTTCAGGCAAAATATTTAATAAGAGGTCATCAGATTTTTTCTTTTCAATTCTTAATTCGTTGGTTCTTTCTTCCACCTTTTGTTCCAGTTCACTATAGAACAATGCATTTTCAATAGATATAGCCATTTGCCCGGCAAGTAATTTCAGTAACCCTACACGCCTTTCTGTGAAAGCACCTGAGGTTACATCGTTAGCAAGATAAATAACTGCCTGCACTTTGCCCATATTCAACAACGGAATACAAAGAACTGATTTACACCCGTGGGTTTTTATAAAAACATCGTTACCAAATAACTGGCTTTTAGATGCGTCATCGAGGATGACCGTTTCCTGCGTCATGTAAACATAATTAAGCACCGATTCAGCAAGTAATCCACTTTTTGAAACGGGAACAGATTCCAATATTTTTATTTCTTCGTTACCAGCTCTAATATCAGCTTCAATAAACCGATCGCCATTTTTTTCCATAATAAGCAATCCCGTTTGCGCTCCTGCACTTTCTAAAATTATCTGCATCATTTTCTTTAGGAGCTTCGGTAAAATTATTTCACCAGATAAAGCCGATGACGCTTTTAAAACAGTTTCAAGATCAATGTTGCCCGATCTTTCTCTTGCGGGTTCCTGCATTAAATCCATTTGCCATTCGGCACCCGCCCCGCCCCGGAGCTGTGCGTACTGGCGCTCCATCTGCTTCAATTTTGCATCTGCACCCCACCGTTTATAGATCCTGTATGCATTTTGTAAATAAAAATTGGCAAGCAAATCCTGTTTTGTATTCAGGAAAAAACGGCCAGCTCTTTCCCAGCAATAAGCCACGTCGTTAACCAGTCCGTTTTCTATTCCGAACTTAAGGGCTTTATCGTACAATATTTTTGCGGCTTCATTATCGCCATTTAAATAATTGTATTCTGCTTCGAGCAAAAATATTTTGTGACTATAATTTTGCGGGCAATACTTTTCATATTTCTTTAAAAAATTAATGTCTTTTTCAACCTGGATAAGAATATCTTTCTTTTCAGGGGAGTTTAATGTTGTATCTGAAATTAAAAGCGAACGATAATAATAAAACAACGGATATAACGCAGTTCCCTTCACGCTTTCCTGGAAACGCTCTGCTAAATCGAGATATTTTTTCGCGTTATTATTAAGATTAAAAATTAAAGAGAGATACAACTTTTGCAGGTACAAATTTTGAAAATATATTTCATTGCTTTTGGTTACGTCGGTAATATCAATTTGCGCCTCATCAAATATATTTCCAGTAAGGATATCCGGATTTTGAGTTTCATTTATAAGGTTGGCAATGGACTGGCGAAAAACACGCAACCTTTTTAAGGTGAGATCCTGCTTAAATTTTTCAATTTTTAAATCGAGCATTTCTGCTTTTTTTTCAAGTTCATGCAACGGATAACCCATAATGAATAGCTGGTAAACACTGTTGTGTGCAGCATAAGATGCATATTCATTATCGCCCGATTCGAGGGCGCTTTTAAAAGATTTATCCAGGTCATGAATTGTCTCTGTGAAGGGTTTTTTCCAATGCACTAAAAAGATATTGCTGGTCACCATAATGGAACCAATCAATTCTTCGGCATTTAATTTTTTAGCAAGATGCAGGGCGATCTCGCCAAAACTGATGCCCTTTTCAATTTCATTTAAATAGACACTTAAGATGTAACCATAAGCCGCGAAGCTGAAGGGTGATTTGCGTGATAATCCATATTTAATGGTTAGGCTTATCATCTTAAAAACCAATAACGGAACGAGGCTGGGCACAGCAAAAAATGAAGCTGAAGAAATATCAGACAAAATCCGCATGGCGGCGTTTTTTTCTGCATCTTTCATTTCAGGCAGGCTGTTGAAATATTCGGTTGATTTATTTCGCAGTAAAAATTTGGTTTGCATAAGATCCTTTGCAACCTTTAGTTTTCCCGGTTTTAAAGGCAAATTAATTCCGAACTTTTTAAGAATTTTCAGCCCAAGTTCCACAGCCTCTAAAGGCTTATTTTGAGCGATCAATTTCTTGATATTTATTTCGTAACCCTTAGCCGAGTCTGTTAAAGATTTGCTATGTGTTAATATTGTGTCTACCAGGTTGTTAACCTTATCGTACTGGCCCGATAAGTAAGCTGCATCTGCCGCATTGGTGATTAGTTGCAGGAATAGGCTGTAATGGTCGTCCCAATCTTTTTCATCCAGCACATACAACCCTTTTTCAAAATACTGAAATGCCTGCGGATAAGCGGTTGACGAAATTGCTTTTTGTCCGGCCGTAAGATTTAAATTAGCGAGGTATAGTTTTTCTTTTTTGTCAATAATTTTATCTGCACCAAGATTCCACTGATTTGCCAGCTCAAATAATTTTTCCTCAAACTCTGTTTCATTCAAATGAGCCGATAGTCGTTGGCCGTTCAAAAGATGGATCGTCGTTTTTTCGTCATCAGGTATCAGGGAATAGATAGCCTGCTGTATCCTATCGTGTGCAAACTTATACCCCGTAGCTGACGAAGGAATAATCAATCCTTCAGCAACTGAAAACTTTAATAATTTTTCGACGTTTTTTTCACTTATTTGTTTGATAATCGAAAGCGCTCTCTTGCTGAAGCCATTTCCTATGCTGGAAGCTACCTTCAATACATCGAGTGTGCTCTCAGGAAGTTTTAAGATAAATGCAGTCATTAATTCTACTACATTTCCCGACACGTTCATCTGTAATATCAGGTCAGTATTCCACTGCCAACGCATCTGTTCAAAATCAAAACGAAGCAGTCCTTCCTCATATATCGATTTTAAAAACTGCCTGACATAAAAAACATTTCCTTTCGTTTTATTATAAATCATGTCAGCGAGGAAAGAGGTATTTTCCTGGCCTGTTGTTAAAACGTCTGCAATAAGTTTAAATACGTCATCATACAAAAGATCGTGTAGATCTATTTCTTCAAAAGCCACGTGATCCTCTCTTAACTCCTGTAGTTTTTTTGTGAGCATATGATTTTCATCTACCTCATTTTTGCGATATCCACCTGCCAGCAACACATATTCGATGTCCCTGTTTTCTGCAATTATTTTAAACAGGTTTAGCGAAGAAGCATCCGCCCATTGAAGGTCATCAACAAAAATTACTAAGGGAGAATCCTTGTCGGCAATTGCTTTTATAAACCTGGTAAACTCATAATTAAAACGGTTTTGCGCTTCAATTCCTTTTAATTCCGGAACATCGGTTTGCCTGCCAATAAGAATTTCAATACCTGGCATAAACTGGGTTAATAACTTGCCCGAATTGCCCATTGCTTCTGTAATTCTTTTTTTCCATTTTGCCTGGAAAATTGCATCGCCGGCAAGAATCATGTGAGCCAATTCGTTAAATGCCTGGATGAAAGTGGAGTAGGGTGTATCAGAACTTATCTGGTCAAATTTTCCTTTTATGAAGATTCCTTTTTTTTGAGATGCCGCATTCTTAAGCGTTTCAATAAGCGCCGATTTACCGCTGCCCGAATACCCCGAAACCAAAAGCGTTTGTTTGTTGCCGTTAGTGCAGCTTTCAAATAGTTGATTTAGAAAAGTTATTTCTTTTTCCCTTCCATATAATTTATCGGAGAAATATAATTTCCCCGAAAAGTCAGACTGTGCAATCGGGAACTCAATTGTTGAAAGCTCTTCAGTGGCCCCTCGGTTTGAAATTATCTCGGAACATTTTTCAAGGTCATATTTTACCCCAAATGCAGATTGATAACGGTCTTCAGCATTTTTAGCCAACAGTTTCATTATAATGTCGGAAATAACCTTTGGCAAATATTTATTAATCAACCGTGGCTCAACCGGGGTCTTTGCTATATGGGAATAAATTAATTCCAGCCCATCCGAACTTTCGAATGGCAATTCACCTGTAAATAGCCTGTAAAGAATTATTCCCAACGAATAAAGATCAGCCCTTACATCAATAGGGCGGTTTATCCGGCCCGTCTGTTCCGGAGCTATATATTTTAAAATATCGACTTCCTTTTCATGAAAAGAATCCGGTTCTTCATTAATAACATTTCCTTCAGAAGCTAATCCGAAATCTATAAAAAAAACTTTGTTGGTAGCCCGCTCAATTAAAATGTTGGCAGGATGAACACGGCTGTGAAAAATATTTTCTTTGTGTAACGTAGTAAGTGCAGTCGTTATATCGATTGCCAAAACACATTGCTGGTTTAGCGTTAATTTTTGCGAAGCAAGTATTTTATTCAAATCTCTTCCCTCAATATATTCTAAAAAAATAGCAACATGATCGTCCTGGTTTTCTTTCTTAAAGGCTTTTCTTATACAACTGCATTTTGTTTTAGAGCATATTTCAAATTCATTTTCGAGTTGGCTAAGCGTTTCCTTTGAAGGAAATTCTTCTTTTAAAATTTTAACGCAGGAGGGTTTATTGAGTCCGTTAGTACCGGTCTTTATAATTAAAGATTCAAAACCATAATGAATTACATTGGCATGATCTACATTCTTAATCATTGCAAAATGGTTTGAATAGTGGACATATTTAGTTTAAGAATTAACCGAATACAGGCTTAAAAGCATCCCGTTTGCAATTGAGGTACGTCAGCTTGCCTGAAATTAAACTTTCCTGATTAAATATTTATCTCAGGCATGTAAACTTACTAAATAAAGTACATTTTTATTTGTAACTTGGTTGCAAGCTACCCCTGGAAAATTGCCCCCCAGCACTTAATAATTTTTAACAATGATAAGCCAGAACCCATTAACGCTGCTCACTCCGGTTAGGCAGGATTCTATCAATAAGCTTAATGAAATTCTTGAAAAGTTTAAGGTGGGCCTCAATGTGGGACTGAATGAAAGATTTAACCAGCTTGGCACGTTACACTATGCCCGCTGGTTCATACTTCGCGACGATTCTTTCAGGGATAAAACCGCATTTCCATTACCTGAGCGTTTGGTGTTTTCATCAAACTTTGATGGTCCTGTTGATGAACACATTGCCGGGCTCGTAACGGTTTTCCCGGAATACTTTGATGAGTTGTATGACTGCTGTGAAGGTTATCCTGAGCCTGCCAATAGAAACACCGGGACAAGGAAAAGCTACCTGGAAAAATGGAAAGTAAATACAACCGCTTTTTATGTTGGAGCACCCGGCCGCAGCCTGAAGCAAATTAAACAGGAAGATAAATTGCGGGAATACATTCGCAACATTATCAATCAAAATAAATGGGATGGAAAATCTGCAGTGGAAATACAAAAACAGCTTCGCGAAAAAGTTGATGCCGATCCCGAATTTGAATGGGCAAAAACACCTGCAGCAACAAGATCAATAAACTGGCCGGGCATGATATTAATGGTATTGGTTATTGGAATTCTTTTGCCGGTAATTATCATTTGGATATTAGTGCTGCATTTTTTTTATGAACGAAAAGATACTAACTGTTACGATAAACGAAGCCAGTTAAATGATGATCTCGTTCGCCGGCTGGAAGCTTATGAGGATTTGTTCAACCAGAATCAGTTTACACAAGTATTGGTAATGAAACCCGGTAAGGTAAGGCTCATAACGGTGCAGGCGCTTATGTTATTTGCCAGGACATTGATCCGTAACTTTTTTGTAAAGGGAAAGCTAATGGGAATTCCTACCATTCACTTTGCAAGGTGGGTGCTCATCGATGACAACAAACACATGATGTTCTTCAGCAATTTTGATGGAAGCTGGCAGCAATACCTTGGGGATTTTATCGATAAATCAGGCTGGGGATTAACGGGTATCTTCAGTAACACCGTCAACTTTCCGAAAACAAATTTCCTGTTTACGGGCGGGGCTTACGATGAAGAACATTTTCTTGCGTGGAGCCGCGGCACACAAATTCTTACGCAGGTTTGGTATAGTGCTTATCATCATCTTTCCATTAAAAATATCGTCAACAATACTTTAATAAGAAATGAACTGAGAAAAAATTTATCGGAAAAACAAGCTCAATTATTTCTTAAAAGATTTTAAAATAAAATTGAATGCAAGACCTCGAACTTTCAGAAATACAGGGTTTCCTTGTTAGGGATTACAAGGAAATGCCCTTCTCCAAATATTTTCTTTTACAAGTGAAGGATGCTGATAAAGTGAAAATGTTTTTGAAAAACATTTCACAAAAAATTACATCGGTTACAGACAAAAAAGAATCATCATTTTTAAATATAGGTTTCACAAGTGCAGGTCTTGCTGCCTTGGGTTTGCAACAAAGTAATATCCAATCTTTCATAAGAGAATTTCGCGAAGGCATGGTAACGCCGCACCGCCAAAGGCTTTTAGGAGATTATGACAGCAGCGATCCGCAAAACTGGTTATGGGGTGGCCCGAAAAATGAAGCGATACATTTAATGCTCATGATCTTTGAGGCAAGCGAGGAAAGAATCAAGGAACATTCCCAACAACTTATTGAAGAATTTGACGCGAATGGATTGTCCCCGGTTCATATTTTAGATGGAGAAACTTTTCCTGATGACAGGGAACATTTTGGATTTCGGGACAGCATTTCCCAGCCTGCTATCATTGGCAGTGGTGTTACAGGTCTTAAGCTAGACAGTATAGAACCGGGGGAATTTGTTTTGGGGTATAAGAATGAATATAACGTTTACCCAGACACGCCGTTGCTGAATGTGAACCAGGGAAACTTCCCAATGCTTCCCAATGACCCCGACGGAAGCGGTAAAAAAGATATGGGCCGCAATGGAACTTATTTTGTTCTTCGCCAATTGAAAGAAGATGTTGATGGCTTTTGGAACTTCTTAAATGAAAAGAGTAAGAATGATGACGGCAGCGTTAATACCGAAGAAAGTACAAAGCTTGCCGCAAAAATGATGGGCAGGTGGCCCAGCGGAGCGCCGTTAGTAAAGTATCCCGATAAAGATCCCGGGGGGTTAAGCGATGAAAATGATTTCGTTTATACCGAAACTGACAAGTTCGGACTAAGGTGTCCGTTTGGCGCACATACCCGTCGTGCAAATCCCCGCGATAACTTTGAAGAAACCGGCCCTGAAGAATCTTTGCATTTAACAAAAAAGCATCGCATTATGAGAAGGGTTCGTTCGTATGGCGAAAAATATACTGCTTCTGCAACCCAACATACACCCGTAAACGAAGTTGGACTTTTGTTTGGCTGCTTCAACGCAGATATTTCAAGGCAGTTTGAATTTATTCAATATACCTGGGCTAACTATCCAAAATTCAAACAACTGTATGCCGATCCTGATCCTTTTATTGGGGTGAGAGAAAACCCTGAACCCGGCACAGTGCAACAATTTACCATTCCGCAGGAAACCCATAATAAATATCTCGATGGGTTAAAAAGTTTTGTAACGGTAAAGGGTGGGGCCTATTTCTTTTTTCCTTCAGTGACAACGGTGGAATATTTGAGTACGCTGTAGCTGCTGCAAATTCCTCAATTTCTTCAGGCTACTTCTTCCGCCGCTATCTCCTTATTAGATGAACGGAAAGTTTGTTTATTTTTTGCGATTTGGTCTGCGATATATTTTGCATCTCTTTCAACGCCGTGAATCATTCCTGAAGACATTGCATATAAAAAATGTAGCCCCAGAAAATACAAGCCAGGTTCATTATCTACAACTCCGCGTTTTTGAATGGGTTGTCCATTTTTAAATACAGGAAGATCAATCCAGGCAAACCTTGGATAGTAACCGGTGCACCAGATAATATTTTTTACATCCAGTACTTCCTTATTTTGCAACACTGGCAAACCTTCCAATACACCCGTAACTTTTGGAACTCGAATAATACCAGCTTCGGTTATTTCTTTTGGCTTAATTCGAATTAATGGTCCACCCATTGTGAGAGCTTTGGATCTCACTTTCCTTCCGATAAACGTATTCGTCGTAAAGACACGGTGAAACATGAAACGTAAAACGACCGGCATCATCAAATGCCCCACTTTACTTTTGATATGAAAAGGGATATGCCCGGTATCTCTTCCGGCTAACCATGTCTTGTGGGTTTTGGAAACTTCCAAGGCGATCTCACAACCAGAATTTCCGGCGCCTATTACCAAAACATTTCCATCCTGCAATTGCGATGGGTTTTTATATTTACTTGAAAAAATTTGTACAATCCCGGGATCAAGTTCTTTCGCAAAAGCAGGCACACGCTGGTGTTGACAGTCATTCATAGCTACAACAACGTTATCGGCCTGAAACTGTTGGTCACCCGCATCCAAAATAAATCGCTTCCCGTTTCTTGACAAACTTGTTACGTAGGTATTCGTCCTTATTGGAAATTTGAAGTTAGCCGCATATTGTTCCAGGTAATCTGCAAATTCATCTTTTGAAGGAAAGAAATGTTTCTTTGCAGGAAAGGGCATACCAGGTAAACCGTCTAGTTGCGCAGGTGTAAAAAGATGAAGAGTATCCCATCTTTTCCTCCATGTATCGCCAACTTTATTATTGGCTTCGATAATAAGAAAAGAAATTCCTCTTTGAGAGAGATGATATGCCATGCTAAGACCGGCCTGTCCGGCGCCGATAATTATTACTTTATGATATTCAGATGCCATTTTATTTTCCATAATGAAGTATTTTAATTGATCAACCATAATGATGATTGTAAAAGTAGCAGAAGGAGCGACATTATAAATCAGTGGTACCACGTAATTTATAGTTGCCTACACGTAATTTTTGGGGAATGAAGGCGGATAATTAGCAAATCAGGATGCAATAAGGTTATGCCTGATACCATATGAAACAATAAACGCCCGCGCAGACTTGCCGGAGACGCCCATTTTCTGGTAAAGATTTGAGATATGCTTTTCAACTGTTCTTACACTAAGAAATAGTTGTTCGGCCATTTCCTCATTGGTTTTACCGTCGGCAATCAGGCGCAATATTTCGAGCTCGCGTCCTGTAAATTCATAAATAGTATCGGAAGCGCCAGGTTTTATTTTTTCACCATACAGGTTCTTCAAAATATATTTTGCTTTGGCAAGATCTTTTTCGGCGCCCAGTTCCTTAAATGCATTTATAGCAATATTCAATTCTGATTCCGCCTGCGAATATTGGCGCAGATTTATTAAAACTTCTGCAAGCACCAATCTGCAGCGAGAGGCTTCAAAAGGCAATATTACCTTATCATAAAGATCAACTGCATCTTCGAGGCAATGCTTCGCTGCCTCATAATTTTTTATAGCGTAATCATAAATTCCTTCAGCACTTAAAGCCGCTGCTTTTAGCGGCGAGGTATTAATCAAACCGGAAGTTTCTTTTAACTCGTTCAGAAGAGTCAATGCCTCTTCCTTTTTATTTCGCTTAATGTAAATACGCATCAACAATTCAAGGCCGGTAACTCGTTCAATCGGGGCACCCAGGGATATTTTTCGCAAATGCCTTTCTGCAAGGTTTTCCGCCATTTCATATTCGCCTTTATCATAAGCAAGATCGGCGCAACTTAGAGGTTTTAAAGAATGTGAAGGGACTTCATCAAACAGAGCCAGAGCATCTTCCCATCTGCCTTGCCTGCGCCTCAGATCAGCAAGGCGAACGGTTGAACTACTTACAACAATTGGCCGGTATTCTTTTAATTCTTTTGCAGCTGCTATTAATTCTTCTTCAGCTTCTTTCCAATCTCCCCTGCAAATAAGTAAGGAGGCGTAGAGGTTGCGACAGTTTGCGAACATAGCCTTGTGATTTCTTTTTATGGAAATTTCCTTTACCTGTTTACACCATTGGGCCGCCCTTTCATAATCCCGAACCCGTGAACATGCATCAATTAAAAAGCAACAGCTAACGGTAACAAGATTATAGTCAAGCGAAGTAGCCGTGGTCGCAAGCAGAGTGGCTTCGTCGAGTAATTTCATTCCCTCCACGATCTTTCCTTCGGTTACCCATACAAAACCAATAAACGCTCCCGCAATCATAACTCCTTCTAGATTATTGAGCGATTGGCTAAGATGCATACTTTCCTGTGCCAATTGCAATGCCTGCTCATTATTTTTTTCAACGAAAAATGCAAGTCTTGCTTTCAACATCAATACCAATGCATATTCTGCCGAACTTTCAAGTCCTTTTACAAGGCTTTCGGCTCTTTGAAACCACCCGCTGGCAACAGCAAATTCATTGTTAAACTCTAGATGATCAACTCCGAGCCAACAGGCATTGCGGGAGGCACCCAGCCGGTCATCTTTTTCCAAATACAAATGGTAGGCTTTAGTTCTGTTTTCAAATACTGACGGAGGATCATTCAGCCACCAACACGCTTTTGCCATAGCTTCATAAACTTCAGCGGATGGGTCTTCCTCCAGGGCATTCTCGAGAATGTTTTTTGCGACTTGCCAGTTGGCTTCCCGAAGTGCTTTATTTGCTTCATCTAATAAAAGATCTTTCATTGTAGATGCGTTTTCTAATCAGAATATTTATCGTTATGAAGATGCAATAAAGGTATCAAATTCGAGACAGTTTATGCCAGGGACCTCTTGGCATAACAAAATGTAGTGATCGTCTTTTAGTGGCGTTATCTTTTTGAATACACTGTTAACGATTGGATAACGAATATTTCGTAAAGAATAACAAAAGCATTTTGTTCATGGTAACGGCAGCGAGGTGGCTGGTTTGAGACAAAGATTTTACCAGCAGGTTTTAATATGCAAGGTATTCAATGGTCAACTTTCTTTGATAAACTAATACTAACATTACTATAGTTAAGATGCTCTATAAATAACTTAGCCACCATTTTTCCCTGTGATTGGTTTTGTAGGTATTGTACCAATTGCACAAGGGGAACAAGGCAATAATTACCGAAATCCATATTATGTAAACAACTAAAAGGCTGTAGCCATCTTTTGCTGAAAGAAAATAAAAGGGAATGCCGCCACTAATATCAGTGGCCTCCTGCATCGAGTGCCCCCTGGTCAAAAAGAAAATTAATGAAACCAGGTGAATCAAATAAATGTGTATGACATAATAAAAAAAAGCTACCCGGCCATAAATATTGATTCTCCTTGTAAATCCATTCTGTATTTTTTCAAACAATGATAAAAGCAGAAATGCGGGCCCGATGGTCATGCACATATACAATAGAGAAGGTGGGTATTTATGAACATTGATAAAAGATAGCACAGTAAACAACTCATTTTTTTGGGTGCTCCAGTGTTCCGGATTTCCATATCCGTTAATGAAGCGAACGATTATAAATAGTGCGATCAGGCTAACTCCGATACTATTTAATATTTTTCTTCGCTGTAATACAGAATATTTTTCTGAAAAGAATACGCCCGTACAATATCCAAGCATCATAAGTCCTGTCCATGGTACAAAAGGATACAATATTAGAAGCGTGTGATTTTGGCTCAACGGGTAAAAGGAGAAAAATCCATGGTGGAGCAGGTCCCACCAAAAACCGGCTTTAAAGCCTGCAGCAGATTCCGGAATATCCAAAAGATTATGACCAAATACAATAACTAATCCTGTTATTAATATTACTGCAAAAGGAAGCCGAATCATCAAACCCAACACCACCATGCTTAGGCCTATGACCCAAATGACCTGTAATATGATGAAATTATAATTTGGATTGAATGTCCACCCGAAAGTTATGATCACCACTTCTACAAATATTAGCCACAGTCCTCTTTTTATCAAAAAAGATTGCAATACCTTTTTTCTTTTACGCAGGCTTTGCAAATAAATGGAAGTGCCCGAAAGGAATACAAAGATGGGTGCACAAAAATGGGTGATCCACCTGGTGAAAAACAAGAACGGCGTAGTGGTCGCAAAATCCATGGGGCTGGCATTATTGAAATAATCTCTTACATGGTCCAACGCCATGATTACCATTACAATTCCACGAAGTATGTCAATGGATTCAATTCTTCTTTTTTCAAGAGTTAATTCCTTTTGCATTAAAACGCTTATTAAAATGAATGATCAAGTGTTAATATCAGCTATTGTTAATTATCCCGCGTGACAGAGGCTTTAATTTCGTTTCACCTAAACCGTTAGGTATTATTCAGGTAAAAAGGCGTCTGCCAATCTTTTTGTATCCAGGTATACCCTCACATGTATGATTTTTCCGTCTTTCAAGGTAAACGACTGCACCCAGTCCGTTGAATAAGTTTTACGGGTTGCAACCACTTCGGCCTCATCGTGCCCGGTTACCATTACAGTATCATCATTTGTACAAATCTTTCCGGTAGAGAATTTGCTAACCGATATTGTTGTGGCTTGTATTGCAAACATTTTGGTTACTTCGTCTATCCCCTTGAATATTCCGGAGAAAGGTATAAATGGAGAACCGGGCCTTTCCCATATAATATCTTTATCAAAACAGGATAATACAGCTGCCATGTTTCCTGCCAGGTAATTTTTATAAGCTTCTTCAATTACTTCACGATTACTCATATTATCTAATTCTTGTTGAGGTTTGTATCGCTAAAAAAGTCGGGACCGGCTTCTGGCTCAACATCTTTTAAATGGTTATGCTTATGCCGGAATTCATACATTTCTTCATATATTTTTTTTCTTACCCTGTTAAAATTACCCAAGGGCTTATGTTCGGGAAGTGCGTGCCATGAGTTAAAGGAAAGATTGTCTCCAAATTCATTTTGTTCGGGAGTATCAAAAATTTGCGTGGGTATTCGAATAGTAGCCAATTTAATCAATGGCGAATCCCAGACAACTGTCGGATCTTCTATCGGCATTGTCACCGGATCCGTTTGAAACTGAACAAAGAAGTCATAGGTAATTTCATTGCTCAATAAAGTCGCGGCCATATTTGCTCTCAAAAAATCTTTATTGGTAGTATCTGTGTAGATAAGATTATTTTTTTCCGATGGAATTACCGCATATTTTACCGCTCTCGATTTATCACCAAAACGATATGGAACCGTGCTGAAGTAAGATACACTGAAAGGATGGTCGCACTTCACTTTAGCTTTTGCAGCCCTTATCAAAATCGGCGTGCTTCGAATAACCGAAAACAACTTTGGAAAAAAAGTTCCGGGCTTGTAAGGCACCGTAACTACATGTAAAATGCGATAAAAATGTTTCACTTTTTTTGAAACAAAATTTTTGGTATTCATTAATATAAAATCATGATTGCCACAGCCCTGGTTTGATCTCACAATTTTGTCGCCCGGCACATTCATTATTTTTATGGCGAAACCTCTTATATCTTTTTTCCAATCCGGTAAAGGTTTGGTATCACCGTTTGAAAACCTGATCCATGCAGGATATAACTTAGCTTCCTTAAATAGTCCAACTTTATAATCCTCTGGTAAATTTTTTTCAACAATAAATTCTGCTTTAACGCAGCCATTCATTTTGGGATGAATTTGCCTCAGTTGTTTCTCATTATTTTTTGAATATAAACGAAGCATCTGGTTTTGTAAAAGCGTTACAATTTTTTCGGCGATTTTCTCTTCATTTTTTTCAGGATGTTCCTGCCCCGTAAGAAGAATATTATTTCTTGCCAATGTTGCTACAATTTTAATTGTTTAATTACAGGCGTCACATAGGCATAATTTTTTCAAAATTATTTTAAAAGGTAAGTACATTATTGATTATAAAAAAATTCGTTCAATTCGATTTTAATAAATGTGTTATTACAGCCATCACTTTGTCATTCTTATATGTATTTTACATAATTAACTGCACGGTTTTAGTTCCTGTGAATTATTAAATTTTGCTATCTTCATACAATCTCATCCATCCTTTGTTATAAACCCTTTTTGCAGCCTGTTACAAACAATACCTGTTATAGTCTATGAATAAAAATTTATCGGAGCCTGCGGATTGGGATGAGCTACTCGATTTTCTTACGGACCGGCAGTTGACCCCCATATTAGGGAAGGAAATGTATAAGTTTAAAGATGATGATGTACTGGTGCCGGTAGACGAATATTTGTCTAAGCAAATTCTTCAACTAAATAATGTAGCTGATCAGCCAGAGTTCACACTCACCCAGGCGGTTAATTACCTCGTCATTGAAAAGAAAGTGAAAACGATGGATATCATCAGGAAATTAAAATCGATGATAAGAGAAATTAATTTCGAATTTCCATTGCTGAAGCAATTCGTGAGCATTACCGATCTTAACTATTATGTAAACACGGCGGTTTATAACAATGTACTCGAAAACAATATTGCTGCCATACGAAAACAAACGCCCACTTCCATAAATTTTTCCATAAACGAACCATTTTCCGACGCTGATGATCTTGACAGATTGCAGGCGCCATTTGTTTTTAATGTTTTTGGCTCCATACTTAATACAGTTGATCCGGCATTAAGCGAAGAAGATATGCTGGAATATACCGGGCATTTCAAAGAGAGAATAAAAAATGCTACCAATATTGTGAATGCACTTAAAAATAAAAATTTATTATTCCTGGGGTGCGCTTTTCCAGATTGGATGGTGCGTTTTATTCTCCGGCTTCTTTCTAATGAGCCAATGCATGATTGGGGCAGCAAGAGAACCGTAATTGTTGTTAACGATATGTCTGACGTTAGGAAGAAGCAATACGAATTCCTGAAGAATTATGATGTAGTAACCTATCCCGGGAATGTTGATGATTTTGTGCAAAAACTTTCTTTACGTTGGAAACAGAAAAATCCAACCTCCGTAAAAAATAAAATGATTTTTTTAAGTTATACGGGACGAGACAAGGAAGCCGTTGAAAATTTAAAAAAAGCTATTGAAGAAATTAAGAATGTTACCTGCTGGTATGACAACCGAGAGATTGCTCCCGGAGATGATTTTAAAACAGAAATTGCAAAAAATATAAAATCGGCCGATCTTTTTATTCCGTTAATTTCAGCAAACAGCCTGTTACATAAAGACGGGTATGTGCAACTGGAATGGTTTACAGCCGATAATGTAAATACTTTCAGAAAAATAGATGGCAACACGGGCAAGTACCTCATGCCGGTTGTTATTGACGATACCAATCCTTATGATATTAATGTTCCCAAATATTTTTCTGAATTAAGTATTGGAAAAGTTCCCGCAGGAAATCCGGGACAAGAATTTATTAACCAGATTAGAGAAACGCTCAACTTATCATAATTAAGTACTATGCCATCACTCAGTATTGAGCCTGTGCAACCTAAGGATAGTTCTTTGTTTATAGGACTGCAGTCTTATTCCGAAGCCCAGGCTGATATATTTTATGGCCGCGATGAAGAGATTGATCGTTTAACCAATCTTGTAAAAGCGAACACGCTTACAATAGTTTTTGGGAAGTCAGGA
Organism: Ginsengibacter sp.; assembly: GCF_057362405.1. Classification (NCBI taxonomy): domain Bacteria; kingdom Pseudomonadati; phylum Bacteroidota; class Chitinophagia; order Chitinophagales; family Chitinophagaceae; genus Ginsengibacter; species Ginsengibacter sp. The sequence continues at coordinate 5,010 of NZ_JBMQQG010000180.1, read as the reverse complement.
ACCGGCAAAACATCGTTGTTAAATGCAGGAGTTTTTCCCCGTTTGCGAAAAGACTATTGTCTTCCTTTTCGTATACGCCTGGAGTTTAATGATGACAGTCCGGATTTGGTAACCCAAGTAAAAAATATTTTAAAAACCGAAATTGATAAATATGGTTTTAAAGTTGAATCCTATCCATCGGGTGAAACTTTATGGGAATACTTTCACAAAGAACAACTATGGAAAAGCGTTACACCCATTTTAATCTTCGACCAGTTTGAGGAGATATTTACATTGGCAAAAAAGAGTAATCGTTTTGGCAATGAACAGTTAGTTAATTTCTGGGAAGAACTGGCTGACCTGATTGAAAATTCAATTCCGGAAAAATTAAAAGATAAATTTCTTAACGATAAAGAACAAATAGATTATAGTTATAACTATCAAAAAATAAAAATTCTATTTTCTTTCAGGGAAGAATTTTTACCGGAATTTGAAAACATAACTTCAAAAATTCCATCTATAAAATATTCGCGGTTCAGGTTAATGCCTATGAATGGCAACCAGGCATATGATGTAATAACTAAAACGTGGAAGAATAATATTGATGCCGCAGAGGCCCATAAGGTTGTTGGCTTTTTTACCAGCGAAAGTGCTAAGAATAAAAGCTATGATGTGATGGAAATTGAGCCCTCACTCTTAAGCCAGGTGTGCTCTTATATTGACAAAGAAAGAATCATTGAAGGTGGCAATAAAATCTCTTCCGAATTTCTGAATAAATATCCCAAAGAAATAATCCTGCGGTCGATATACAACGAAGTTTTAGCTGAAGGGAATAATGCCATAACCAATAATAATTCCAAACGGCTTAGTGAATTTGTGGAAGATAAATTAATTACTGACGAGGGTTATCGCACAAAATACGGATTGAACGAATTGGACAAAAGCCTGCTACCCGGGATTGAAGTACTTAAAAGAAAATATTTTTTGCGGGATGATGGTAATTCTGTTGAACTGTCACACGATGTATTAACCCCTTTAATAAAAGCTGACCGCGAACAAAGAAGACAAGAAATTGCTTTGACAATTGCAAAGGCAAAGGCAAAAAAGAGAGCGGTTAAAATCATTTCCGGTTCACTCATCTTCTCAATTATCGCCGCAGTTGCCATCTGGTTTTTCACAACCAAAACTGCGTTTAAAGCTAAAGATGAAGCAGAGAAAGAAACAGTAGTGATCAAGCAAAATATTGTAAGGGATTCAATGAAATTAGATAGTGTTACGAAGCGAATTAATTTATTAAGCGTAGATAAAAATGATACCAGCAAAGTAGGTGCATTATTAAAAGAAAATATACTGCTTGATTCAACAATCAATAATCTGAAGCAAAAAGTGAATGAATTAACTAATGAAATAACGGCTCAATCGGCAACAAATCAAACCGCATTGGACTCCATGAATAATGCATTACACCAGCACGAAGAAGCTTTGGCAAAATTGCAACATGATAAGAGCGATGATAGTTTGGCCGCTGAAAACAAATATGCGGATCTGAATACTAAATACACTCAGTTAAGTGCAACTAACACCCAGTTAGTTACTGCTAATGGACAAATAACCTCTAATTATAATTCTTTAAAAAGCGATTTGGAAAAAGCGAAGAACGACAATATTGCTTTGCAAAGTAAATACGACAAATTAAGCGGAGATTATGATGCTTTAAACAAAAATTATAGCGCATTGAAGGAAAGTAGAGCCGCAGCTCCTGTTCAGCAAGTACAATCTTCTACGCCTTCAGACGATAACAGCTTGCAGCTAAATTTATATTCGTCCAAAAATGAAAATATACCTAATAACTTAATCATCTATCTGATTCCGGACATAGCTGCAAACAAAAAAATAATAAGAGACTCAAAAGTTTACGACAATCACTTTGATTTTACAAATCTCAATAAAGCCGAAGGTGTAAAAAAAGCGATCTACGGCAGCAACGGTTATTCTTTTCCTGATGTAGCCCCGGGCGATTATTTTATAAAAATCTGCGCAAATTTCGGGCCTTACAAAAGTGTAACCAAAAAGGGTGTGGGAGATGAAACGACGCCGAAGATGGATTATTCGGAAATTGTAAGATAAACTAACGATAACACTTACACGCAATATTTTATAATAATACCCGGCAATTAAAACTTATCGAAGTGCCACGGTTTTATCGTTTCAGAAGCCTTCCATCCTATTTGGTAAAGTAGTTGGCGGTTACTGGCGTTACTCATGTCCGTTATACTCTTTACATCGCCGGCGTTAAATGTTCGCGGAAAACCCAACGCATTCAGGTCGTCTTCTGTAATCTTGAAATTATAGCGCAGGTAGGAGATCATTGGTTTGCCCGCAAGATAATCACCATCCATTTTTTCAATTTCCATATCCATGTAATCGGCAGTGGGCGAATTGGAAAGCCATTGCATGATAACCCTGTTTTGCCAGCTTGCATCCTGCATCAGCATGTCCGGTATATTGGATGCCCAGCTAAGCATCGTGGAGTCATCAATTTCTTTTGCATATTTTTTAAAAACGCTGTAACCGGTGCCCACGGAGACAAACAGCAACTTATCTTCACTCATTTCCCAATGAAAAGGAAACCCCTTGAGCGTTGCAATCATCAATAGGGTTAAAGACGGATTGTTGGCCATGCTTAATCCTCCATCAATAAATGCTGCCTGCTGATCCTTCATCACTTCAATCATTTGCGGAGCAAAATAAGTAGGCGCCGCAGAACTGGCACGCACAGCCATCCAAAGAGGAATGTCTTTATTCTTGCCAAGATCCGAATCAAAAAATTTTCCGTTTGGGTGATTGATGAGAGGCCAGATGCTGTTCGTATCTGCCCGCTTGGCTACAATGCATAAACCGGTTCTCAATTCTTTACTTCCTAATGTCAAATCTCCATATGCATATTTCAATCCATCTTCCATTGCCTTATAACTGTAATTAGCCTTCAACCATTTCATCGTCTCCATTGGGTTCCACCAGTTTCTCTTTTCTCCAAAAATTTTGCCACCCAAATCCATATAGAGTTTAGTTATTTCATCAACTGTTTTTCCAATGGCCAGCGAAGCGGCAATTATTGATCCGGTGGAAGTGCCACCGATTAAATCGAAATAATCGCATAAACGAAAATCGGGCTTGTCAGAAAATTTCGCTTTTAAAATATCTTCTAATTTCTTTAAATAACCTAAGGTAAGAGCGCCGCGTATTCCACCGCCGTCTAATGATAATATTTTCTTTTGGCCTGGCTTATTAAACCGATCAAGCAAATCCTGCATAAAATTCAATTTTAGTGATTGTTCAAGTAATCAGCTGTTTCTGCGAGTGTTTTGAGATAGGTAGCGCCGTTCTCTTTTATCATCCTTCCTGTTTGTTCCAGTGACTTTAACTGGGCTGCGGAAAAAGTTAGATCTTCATCGTTAGTAAGGTAACAAAAAATTGTTTTGTTGGGACGCTTATTACTGTCGTCCACGACTTCGGCAATAGAATACACTCCGGTCATTTTTGGAGTAATTACGTAAAGGCAAAAATCGCATTCCGCTCTTTGTTTAATTTCCTCTTTCATCATTTCGGGAGTCCAGTCGTCAGCACAAGGATGAAAATAATCAATCTTTAAATCTTTTATCAATGCATCTCTCCAGTTCGATCCATTACAGGTTCCACCAAGGAATACTTTTTTCATGTAGAAAGAATTTAGTATTTTTTTCGCGGGTTTAGTGAAGTATGAAATATTGAAACAATGCGATTAGTTCTCTTTTTCTTATTTGTTCTGTAAATAATAAGAAGGGAAATACAGGTACAGAAGTTTCTTTATAGTATCTGTAACGGGTTGGGTATCGCTCAGGTGATTGTTCTATTTTATGTATGCGGGCAATTACTTCTTTCACAAAACGGTCGCCTAATCCCTGTTGTCTTTCCTCGTACCAACTCCAGGCCTCTGTGATTTCTTTCTGTGCTCTTGAAGATAATATGCTGGTGAAAGACGAGCTACTTGCCATACTTTTTTTTGCGAAGTTTATCTATACTTTGCTGCAGTTGCGGAACTGTAAAGCCTTCATCAGCGCCATTTTCCAAAGCCTGGAATTGAACATCAAGTTTTCTGATGAATTCTTTATCCTTCCACCATTGGCTGGTTCGCTCTATTTCATCTTCGAGTAAATCATAAGTAGCATTCAACTTTTTATCATCTGCAACCCGGATGTAATCAAATAATTTATGACGAATATTTAAAGCTGTATTACTCATAGTTCAAATTTAGGAAAGAAAAATAAATCAATCTTTAAATCTTTTATCAATGCATCTCACCAGATCGATCCATTACAGGTTCCCCCAAGAAATACTTTTTCATTTGCAGGAAATTTTTTGTAAGATAAATTATTAAAGTTACGCATCGTGAGAGAGCTGTTTTCAAAATCTTTGCCTTCACTTTATGCAACTCTTCACCAACGCCCATTGTGCATATAAATAGGTAGCCATTATTAAAAGGCCAGACATTGGTACAGGCTGATAAAATTTATTAAATGCCAAAATACTGTCGGAAAGAATAAAGGAAATAGCTCCTGTTATTAAATAAACAGAATCAGGTTTAGCCCAACAAAAACTAAGCAGGTAAGCCATGTAAAGCATCGTGCTTATTACAACCGCATAAATAATTACGGGTATAACGAGGCCGCCTAAATGCGGAATTAGGAGCAGTAAAATGGTGCTCAAATAAACAACAATTACCACAAGACCCTTTGTAATTTGAATTTTACCGTTTGCTTTTTTTATTTCTTTTATAAACAAAATAATATAGAAAATATGGGCTGTTAAAAATGCTACTAACCCAAGGATAAAATAAATAGCATCTTTAAAAACAAATAACAGTAGTATATCCCCAAGCCACGAAAAAATCAAGGCCGCAAATAAAATGAACTTATTTGCAAAGTTTGTTGAAATAAAAACTGCAATTATTAAAGGAATCAACAGCGTCGGCTTTAGATAGAACTCACATAT
>NZ_JBMQQG010000179.1:0-38193 GCF_057362405.1 Ginsengibacter sp. | reverse complement strand
TCCGCAAAGAAAATAAAACAGTACCGATCATATTTCTAACAGCAAAAGACACCGTAGACGATATTGTTTTTGCGCTGGAATCCGGCGCCAATGATTACCTGAAAAAGCCGTTTGCTTTTGAAGAATTATTAGCCCGGATTAAAGTGTTGCTTCGCAATAAAGAAGGGGAGCAAAGTATTTTTGAGACAGAAGACATCAGTCTGAATACAGAAATGCACCAGGTTACAAAAGGTGGGCTCCCGGTAGACCTTACTCAAAAAGAATTTGCGTTGCTCGAATACCTGCTGCGCAATAAGGGGAAAGTATGCAGGCGCACCCGTATCATTGAAAAGGTATGGGATGTGCATTTTGATAAAGACACTTCTGTGATAGATGTTTTTATTAATTCGCTGCGCAAAAAGTTAGACACAACCGGAAAGGAATCTTTCATTCAAACCATACGCGGAGTAGGCTACAGGGTAAATGAACATTCATGAAACTTAGTTTTAAGAAACGCATTGCATTTTTTAATACCATGGCTGTTGCAATAACAACGGCTATTGTTTTTATTGTGATTTATGCAGTTGCTCACTTCAGTTCTTTCCGTCACCTCGATAATGATATTATGCAGGAGAAGGAAGAAATTCTAAATTCCCTGGATTGGAAAAATGACAGCATTATCATTAATAAAATGCCGGAATGGGAAGAGGCGGAACATAAGAAAGTGGAAGTAAATCCCACCTTTATTCAAATAGTAGATAATGGAGATAGACTGGTATTTAAATCAGCCAACCTGCAGGCGAATAACTTTTTATATAACCCCAACAATAAAAAAGAAAATTTCTACAACACCCGCATCGATGATCAGCGGTTACGAATTGGGCAATTTCCCATAAAGAATGATGAGGAAAAGATTATCGGCCACTTAACCATTGGTGTTTCACAACAGGAATCTTATTATGTTTTAAATAATTTGCTCTTTACACTTTGTATCATATTCCCGGTTGTTTTATTGGTGATGTATGTTGTTATTTACCTGGCTGCGTCAAGAGCCATTGCACCCGTTAACCAGCTGATACAAACAGCTTCCGGCATAACAGATTCCAATATTAACACACGGTTACCCTTACCCGCAAATGAAGATGAATTATATCAACTGGCAAAAACTATTAATGAATTACTTAGCCGCATAGAAAACAGTATTCAACAACAAAAACAATTTACTGCTGATGCATCACACGAAATAAGGACACCACTTGCTGCCATTAGAGGAACCCTGGAAATTTTACTTCGTAAAAAAAGAGAACCTGAACAATACGAAGAAAAAATTAAAGAAGTAATGGGGCAAACAGACAGGCTTAACTCTCTTCTGGATCAATTATTACAAATGGCCCGGATGCAATCGGCATCAATAAAAAAGGAAAAGGTGTCTCTACATAGCCTCGTTAGTGAAACAGCAAAAAAATGGGAAGAGGAGATGGCTGAAAGAGCTGTACAACTAATTATTTCTGTTCCCAAAAACGGTACCATTGACGCAGACAGGTTTTTAATGGCCATTATTATGGATAACCTTTTTAGCAACGCTATAAAATATGGGGCTGTACATGGTAAAATATCCTGCGATTGGGACGCAAGTAACAATACATTTTCTGTCACCAATGATGGCGCGGGAATACCCGCAGAACAAATACCTTTTTTATTCAATCGCTTCTACCGTACTGATGATTCACGAAGTTCTCAAATTCCGGGAAGCGGATTAGGGTTGGCTATTGTAAAGCAATTATGCGATTTACAGCACATTGATATTAGTGTGCAAGGCCACAGCGGCGGCACTACCTTTCTTTTACAATTTCCTGCAAAATCTTAAGCTGATCTTAAGCAAGTACAAAGAAACACTGAACGAAGACAGTGGCAACTTTGCTATGTCAATCATTTAAAAAAATAAAAAAAATAACAATGAAAACATCATTAATTATTCCGGCGGTAGTTTTAGCAGCAGGCAGTTTATTTTTCGCTTCCTGCAAAAACAACGATTCCGATACGTCCATGAAATCGCCTACGGCCCCAAATACTGAAGTAGCCAATCAAAAAGAAAAAGGTGAAAAGAATGCTATCGCCAAGCAGGTGAGCATGACAAGCGCTACCGATGCGAAAGCCAAAACAGTTGAAAATATGCAGGCGGCCTTTAAGGGCGAAACAACCGCCAGCGCCAAGTATGCAGCCTATTCTAAAAAAGCACAGCAGGAAGGTTTTCATCAAATTGCGTTGCTTTTTAAAGCAGCTTCCACTGCAGAAAATATACATGCCAATAATCACAAGGCTGTATTGCAGGAGTCGGGCAATTCTGTACCGTTGATAACGCCTGAATACACAGTAAGATCCACTAAGGAAAATCTTGAAGATGCCATTAAAGGGGAAACTTATGAAGCAACAACCATGTACCCGGAATTCATAACAGTTGCCAACCATGCAGGCGATCAGTTGGCATTAATCAGTCTCAACTATGCATACAAAACAGAAAAGAAACATAAGGTGATGTACGAAAATGCGCTGGCAGCTTTGCAGAATAATACAGTCAATACTTTACCGGTCGTATTCTATGTATGTTCAACCTGTGGTAACACTTATGAAACTACAGCTCCGGTACGTTGCGGAATTTCAATGACAAAATCTGACCGGTTTATAAAAATAACGTCCCTATAAAACTTTGGGTGTGGTTTACCTCTGTGCTAAGCTCATTACGGCGCACGGAGGTTTTCTTTGTAATAAGTGTTATTGCATCCGGCATTGCAAATAGCTAACTTTATGATTACAACTACTTAAGAAAATGAACAAGAATATTCAAACCGAAGTGGATGCCTGTTATTTGTATCAAAGGCTGGCAGATAATGAAACAGATGAGACCATCGCGAGTGTATTTCGCCAGATGAGCGAAATAGAAAAGGGCCATGCAAAAGCTTTTTTGCAAAAGCAAAAAAATCAAAACGGGGCCGTATTGCCGCCGCCGTCCTTCAGGGCCAAAGCGCTCAATACCATTGGTAAAATATTTGGATACAATTATGTGCTGGGCGCTTTAATGGACACCGAAAAAAGTATATCCGTTGCCGTTATAAATGCAAAAAATAAAAACAAAATCCCCATCACCGGCGCTGAAACAAATCATGTAACGATTTTACGTTCCCTGCTGGAAAGCGAATCGAAAGTTACCGGCGGCAATGTGGCTAAATTTGAAAGCAGGCATCGTTCTGTTGGTGGCAATGCTTTACGGGCAGCCGTTTTAGGCGGTAATGATGGATTGGTTTCAAATTTTAGTTTGGTAATGGGTATAGCAGGAGCAACAGAAGGCGGCAATGGCGTATTGTTGGCGGGGGTTGCAGGTTTATTAGCGGGTGCCTTATCAATGGCTTTGGGTGAATGGATATCGGTTAAAAGTTCACAGGAATTAAATGAAAACCAAATGCAGCTGGAAATGGATGAATTGGAGACTAATCCTGAAGGGGAAGAAAAAGAATTAGCGCTTATATATATGGCAAAGGGAATACCCGAAGACCAGGCTCATGAAATGGCAACAAGTATAATGAAAAATAAAACAGAAGCCCACGAAGTGTTGGTAAAGGAAGAATTGGGAATTAATCCGGAAGAACTAAAGGGCTCTGCAATGGAAGCTGCCATTTATTCATTTATATTATTTGGAATAGGTGCGGTAATACCTGTTATTCCTTTTATGTTTACGACGGGCATTACTGCAATTTTAATAAGCGTTGCTGCCAGTGCTACCGGCTTATTTTTAATAGGATCGGCCATCACATTATTTACAGGAAAAAGTATTTGGTACTCAGGATTCCGGCAGGTATTGTTTGGTCTTGCTGCCGCGGCCATTACTTTTGGAATAGGTAAATTAATCGGAGTTTCACTAGCCGGATAAATTAGTGACTGCATCCGGGTGTCATCACCCCGTTAGTGCCTGTTTTAAATAGTTCTGCTTTACAAAAAATAATTCCAAAATCGCTTATTCGTCTCCGTTATATAATAGAGGTTTCAATAACAAAACTCCACAATACATCAACACAACAGCAAGAAACAAAAAATACAAAGGCTTACACCCTAATAATAACGCTAACGGGTAAATGATAACGGGATTTATATACCGTATCGCTTCTTATTTTATGGCAGGGTGTTTCAAACCATGATTAAATAAATCTCCCAAAAAATAATTACAGAACATTCTTAGAATAGCAATTCTACAATTTCCGGATAGAAGGTTTACTATAAGCTTCTATACGAATTTATTTTAGCTTTGATGGGGAACGCTAAATAGAAACATCTTTTTATTTATACAAGCAGGTAAGAAAATTTACATTGTTTATAAATAGCCCTTCAGTCTTAAAATTGTGAAATTGACTTCATAAACACTGAACTATGGATTTAGATAAAGCCACAAAACCGGGGTACAGGCGAAAGGCATTTCGCGATCTCTCCATACAACAAAGGCTTCCACTTTTTATATGCATTCTTTTGTGCAGCGTTATGGTAACCTTTGGCTTCGCATCTTATTATGGAGTAAAGAAGGCAACTCTTGAAATGGGAACGAAGAGATTGCACACGCTCGCCGATCAACTGGCTGCTATGCTTACCGCCTCTTCAACAAAGCTGAATACAATTTCACTTGCGGTTGCACACCTGGATACTATAAAGAAAAATGTACAATCGCGGGGAACTGAATTGCGAACGGAAGCACTTGAAATACTAAATAATCTGCGGAAAGACAGTTCATGGGTTTTGCTGGAATTGCTGGACTCAAACAAGATCCCGGTTTTGTGGACCGGCAATAAAGGAACAGAAGCTAAGCTAAGCATCGATACTATATTTTCTTCTTTAAGGGTAGGGCCTGACTCATGCAAAGTTGGAGAGATTTATGCGGCAGGTGATTCAATGTATTATCCTGTAGCCGCCAGCATTGTTGATAAGAAGCATGTGATAGGTTATTTGGTAAGCTGGCGATTACTCTCTTCTACTCCAAAAGAGCTCGAACAGCTATCCCAGCTTATGGGTGCAGGGGCCACCCTATACATTGGCAACACGGACGGCAGCCTGTGGACCAACCTGATTAAGCCCGTTCCGGCTCCGCCAATAGACATTCAACATAACCGGGATATTTTTGAATATACTAACCAGCATGGCAGGAGGACAATTGCTGCTGTTCAATATATACCAACAACCCAATGGTGTGTTTTGGTTGAATTTTCACAGAAAACCCTGTTAGAAACTGCAACGCGTTTTTTGCGTTGGATCTCTGTAATTGGAGGAATATTAATTGCTGTCGGAATTTTTATTACGTGGCTCATGAGCCGAAATATGATTAAACCATTGAGACAATTGACCTCCGCGGCGACTGCTATTGCATCGGGAGACTATTCATCCCCGGTAGAGGTCAGGCATATGGATGAATTGGGCAAGCTGGGCAATGCTTTTAATATTATGGTTGAACAAATACGCGTTGCACAGTCGGAACTTGAAAATAGAGTTATAGAGCGAACATCGCAATTGCAAATTGCAAACAGCGAAATGGAATCATTCTCTTATTCTATATCTCACGATCTGCGGGCACCTCTCAGGGCTATTATTGGTTATACATCGATACTGGAAGAAGAATATGCTAATAAGCTTGACGAAGAAGCGAAGAGATTGACATCTGTTGTTAAGAAGAATACCAAAAGAATGGGAGACCTGATTGATGACATGCTTGCTTTTTCAAAGTTAGGCCGGGATGGCATTGCAAAGACCAACATCAACTGCAACGAAATGGTTAAAGAAATAATAGATGGATTGGATCTTAAGAATAATGTTGAGTGGAACATTCAATCTTTGCCGGATATTAATGCAGATATAAAAACTATGAGGCAGGTCTGGATAAACCTCCTTTCCAATGCGATAAAATATTCGCGCAACCGGGAACATCCACAAATTGAAATAGGCGCAAGTTCGCATAAAGGTTATGACACTTTTTTTGTAAAGGATAACGGCGTGGGCTTTAACCAGCGGTACAGCAAAAAACTCTTTAAAGTTTTTCAGCGCCTGCACACCACCGAAGAATTTGAAGGCACCGGCGTGGGCCTTGCTATTGTTGAAAAAATTATCAGCAAACACGGAGGTAATGTGTGGGCAGAAGCTGAAGAAGGCAAGGGAGCCAGTTTTTTCTTTACTATACCGACCGGATAGCGCTTCAGTCATCATCAGTGTTATCTTTCTTTTATTAGCTCACGTCAGGGCCCCGCGAGAGCCAATGTAAGGTCTCATGACACTGCCGCTCCCGCTTGTTTGACTGGTTATGCCAGCATACGCTGATGTGTTCACAAAAACTATTTCAAAATCGTTTACCCCTCTCAGTTATGCAGCAAAGTTTTCAATAACAGAACTCCACAATAAACCCGTGTACCCGGTGGAGGTTGCCCTACTCGGATTTCGGATGTACAGTAATCTCGCCGCTAATCCAGATGCTGAACAGTTTAACCAGGTTGTGTACCGCCGATAATAGTAGCATTACAGTTACACATCTAAAATATGCCGGCCTCTTGCACTAATACGGCGTAAAGTTTCGGGGGTAATATATTTCTTTTGGTCAATCTGTTGAGGTTGGTCTCTTGTGCAAAAATAACTGTGAATACTCCTGCGGTCATGGGTTGTTTCATTGGTGGTACCACCATGCCATACATGCGAGTTAAAAATAAACACAGACCCAGCAGGGGCTATAATCCGGATTTCGTCGGGGTGTTTTTCAGTTGGGTTTGGCATGGCTTCTTCGGGCAAAATGTCGAGTTTATGCGTCTTAGGTACAATTCGGGTAGCACCATTGTATTCTGTAAAATCGTCCAAAAGCCAGATACTATTGCAGACTTTATAAGAACCACTCACAACAGTATTTTTCCAATCTACATGAAGTTTTTGAAGCCCCTTACCCGGTTTAGCAGCCCTGTAATTTAAAGAGGATAATTTGTAACTATGTCCTAAGACGGCTTCGATACCGGCTAATACACGTGGTTGGGTGTAAAAAATATCGAAGATCATTCCTTTATTAACCAAATCTGCCAGGCGATCGGCGCCCTCTTCTTTGGGATGACGAATGTATTTTGATTCCTGTAGTTCTGCGCCTGCATTCTCACCCTCCGATTGCAGCAATTCAGCAAGACGCTCATTGACTTGTTCAACCTGTTCAAGGGTCAATAATTGCCCCAGGTTAAGATAACCGTAAGTATCTAAGAATTCGAATTCCTGGTTCGTAAGCATATCAAACTATTATAATTGTAAAACAATTGTATACTCCCGCAACATTTGTTCGTTTCCGCACGAGCTAATTATTTAGATAATTTGTCCCACCGCAAAATTGGTTCACACAAATTAAGGTTTGCCCGCCATCAAATTTATCAACGAATAATATTCATAAATATAACTTATTGTCATTTTATATTTTCAAAAGAGGTTGCTGTATTTCGTAATGGCAATTTATGTCTCGGCAGGGTTTTCCGTGCACAGACTCCGCATGTAAATAATCTTGCCGGAAACCCCTGGTGGGAAATACAATTAGAATCTCATGAGGCCTCTCTTACTGTGTGATAAAACTTTGAGAATTCATATTACTTTGAAGTTTGGCCACAAACGGGTGGGCGTCTTTCGTCATTGGAGTTTCACACCTGCTTCTTACTAACTTATAGTTTATACGCAGAAAACCACCGATGCGGTAAATAGATGGTCTCTACTCTTTTTTCAGCCTCATCTTCGATGCTAACAGGCATGAATACCTGAAGAAATATTTTACCTGTTGGGTAATATTTAATATTTTTAATTGTTACCAACAGCAGCTGCAGATATAGTGAATAACTGCTTTTTTATAATTTTTAAGTACTAAATCTTTGGGCTTATGTATGCCACTCAAAACTTTCCTGCTTATAAAAGGACTGACAGAAATTTTTTCCTGTTTATGATGATCCTTATGTGGAGTGCTATTTTATCAGGGTTTGGATATGAAATGGTTCAAAAGTATCAGCACAATAAGCTACATTATCCGCTCATTGTCACTTTCCATGCTATAGCATTTGTGGGATGGCTTGTGTTGATCACCACGCAGATCATATTGATCCGGACTAATCATGTATCACTGCACAAAAAGCTGGGGTGGGCAGGAGCAATACTGGCCGGAATTATGGTGATACTTGGCACCATAACAACCATCATTATGTCCAAGCTTGAATACGGCACACCCGATGGTGACCTTCATTTCCTTTCGGTTACATTGGGCGATATGTTGCTGTTCGGTACCATAGCGGGTGCGGGCATTTATTTGCGCACTCATGCATCGGCGCATAAGCGACTGATGCTGGTGGCAACCTTGTTATTGTCGGATGCAGGTTACGGAAGATGGGCTGCTTTAAAGATATCACCGCTATTTGGAAATTACTTCTGGACTTATACTACTTTCCATGAAGGGTTTGTCCCTTTTTTCGGGTTCCAGGTTCTTCCAACACTGGTTACTATTTTACTGCTGGGATTGTATGATCTCATTACCCGCAAACAACTTCATCCTGTGTATATATGGGTGGTTGGCTGGTATTTAGTTGTAGTGCTTACGGCGAGTTGGTTGTATTATAGCCCATGGTGGTACCAAGTTGCCAAACATATTGTAGGAGTATCATGAAATAAAGTGATTTATAGCAGAATGATTTTTTCCTCGACTGAGTCGCTGGCAGCCGGCAATGTCTTATCCGCATATGTAGCACTTTATTTCCTTACCAATGTATCATTTGTGTCTCCGTGCACAGGTTTCAGATGTAAAGTAATCATGCCGGAAAGCCCGATACTGAATAATGATTGTTCCAGGATAAGTTGTTGGCCGGAACGCAAACAATAGCAGCAGTTGCTATGGGTTCTGTGAGACTTTCTGGATAGTTGTACTTTTCTTTTCGTCTTGACACAAAAAGAAACAAAAAAGTCAAGGACAAGCCAATCGCTCCGCGTGTTTATTCGCGATGTCTTTAGTTGCTTTTTATTTGTGCTCATGAGACCTGCGAGCAGGGTTGTCCGGGCCAGCGCCACCGGTGCTTTGCAATGGATAGGATAATTTTCAGCATCTGGCTGATTTAGTGTATGCTTCATTGTTAGTTTGGTCTGGGGTTCGAGCGTGCTGATTTATTTCGAAACATTGATAGGATCGAAAAGACAGGGAGGAGGGATTGCGGACCAGGTTTTTTTTAATAAAGATTATTGGTCAAATTCATCCATGAGACCTTACCTTTATCGCAGGCATCAAACCGGCTATTTTCCGCTATTTTCACAAGCTTATGTTACCTGTTCAAAAGAAATTCCTTAGTATCATAGTATTTTCAAGTGTTGCATTTAGCTGCTTCTCTCAAACCTTTCAATACAACCCGGCATCTCCCAAACAACAATACGCAGTAAGCCGCCTCAAAGAAGCATTACAACAGGATCACGGTGGTGCAGCATATACGATACATTTGGTAACGAATAGCCTGACCTATGGCAACGAAGACTTCTCCATAAAAAAGAATGGAACAAAAATTATCATTGCAGGAGGCAGCGACAGAGCGTTGATATATGGTTGCCTGTCCGTGGCTGAGGATATTGGAAATGGTATAGCGCTTAAAGATGTAAAAGAAAAAAATGAGAAAGCTTTTCTGCCTTTTCGCGCCATTAAATTCGATTTACCCTGGGACACTTACCGGCATAGTTATGCGCTTTCTTTACACGACGAAACCTGCCGTGATACTTCTTACTGGAAAGCCTTTCTTGATATGATGGCCGACAACCGTTTTAATGCGCTTACGCTATGGAATCTGCATCCTTATACGTTTTTAATAAAACCAACAAATTTCCCGGAAGCGAGTCCGTGGACCGATGTGGAAATGAAGCAATGGCAAACGCTTTTCCATTCAATTATGCGCATGGCAAATGAGCGGGCTATTGATGTATATATTATTCCCTTCAACATTTTTGTTACGCCGGAGTTTGCCAAAGCGCATCATGTAGCGATGGATAATTTGCAGCACGATTATTTTGTAGCTGGTGATACCTCGCAAATTATAAAAACGTATACCCGCGAATGTGTAACACAGATGCTGCAGGAATATCCCGAAATAACGGGGATGGGACTTACGCTTGGCGAAGGTATGGCCGGCATGACACCGCAACAAAGGGAAGACTGGATGAAGGAAACCATTATTGCCGGCATGCAGGATGCCCATAGGAAATTACAACTCATCCATCGCATTCCGTTTTCGAGTACAACCGGCTCGTTAGGTATTACCAGTATTGCAACGGAAAAGCTTACACGAAAAGCAATGGAAGAAGAAGGTAATATGGGTTTTATAGAAGAACCGATCTGGGCAGACCTGAAATTTAACTGGTCGCATGCGCACTCGACAACGAAGCTGATCAAAGTGCACGGAGGCAAACTGTATGACACATATTTTAAACCAGAACCCCGGGCATATACAATAGACTGGACCGTTCGCAATGAAGATTTCTTTTGTCTTCGCTGGGGTGTTCCTTCGTTCGTACGGGAACATATTGTAAACAACAGCGCATCCTGGTGTGGCGGATACATGCTTGGCTCAGAAACTTATATTCCTGCGAAAGATTATTTTACCAAAGACAGCCTACATCTTCCGTGGCATTATGCGTTTGAAAGGCAATGGATGTTTTATAAATTGTGGGGAAGGTTGTTGTACAATCCGCATCAAAGCGATGCGATATTCGGGGAAGAGTTCACCCGGCGGTATGGCAAAGAAGGACGCAGCTTGCCGGAAGCCTCTTCCCTTGCAGGTTCTACTGCGTTACGCATCGCATCTGATTTTGATTGTGGCTGGGATTTTACGTTATATACTGAAGGTATGATGGCGCTGGATCCGGCAACTAAAAATGTAAGTTATATTTCGGTTGACTGGCTTATTCATCAACCACCTCTCGACACAGATTATGTTTCCATTGCTGATTATGTACGCCGCAGGAATGCAAAAGGCAGTTTTAAAAAGAATGAAATCACGCCGCAACAACTGGCCGGCATGCTTGAAAGAGATTGCCGCAAGGCGCTGTCCATGGTAAAAAAGGTGGATGTTAGCCGCAACAAATCGCTTATGTATGAAGTAGCCGACATTAAAACCTGGTCATATCTCGGGTTGCATTTTGCCGAAAAAATACGCGGCGGCATTGCATTGCAAACCTATCGTACTAACGGTAACGTTAGTAATAAAAATAATGCGGTTAAACACCTGGAAAATGCACTTGCTTACTGGGACTCTGTTGTAAACATCACCCGACCATTGTACAGGGACATGCCACTCGTGCACCTCAGCCAGCAGGGAGGCAATGAATCACCCGAAAATTTTTACAGGAAATTTCATTGGGCTATGCTTACTCCCGATGTACAAAAAGATGTAGAAATAGCGAGGGAAGCAACGGTGGTTTCGAAAGGCAGGCTCCCCGTGGATTAGTATTGAATGGCAATTTTGCAAGTCCACAAAAGCAGCAACCCGGGGTATGAGTGGCATGCATTACCCGGCCCCGTAAACAATTTTACATAACAGGCGAAAACAAGCGGGCGAGTTTTTCAGGCAATTGTTTATAGGCGGGGCGACTGTTCCATTTTTTTGCATCAATCTTTTTCGCATCGGTAAGGTCATCAAAGAACGTACTGCGTAATTGCCGGGATATCTTTTGATCATACACAATCGCATTCACTTCAAAATTTAATTCGAAACTACGCATGTCCATGTTCGCCGTTCCTATTATAGATAGGCTGGAATCTGTTATCATTGTCTTGGCATGAACAAATCCCTTCTCATACAAATAAATCTCTACACCGGCAGCGAGCAACTCACCATAATAGGACCGGCCCGCCGCATTTACCAACCTGGAATCGCTCACACCCGGAACCAGCAATTTAACGGTAATACCACTGAGGGCAGCAATCTTAAGTGCATCAAGGATGGTATCGCCCGGAATAAAGTAAGGTGTGGTTATAAGGATTTCTTTTTTTGCCAGGTTGATGGCCTGTAATATAGAAAAAAGTACAGCGGGCTGGGCCGAATCGGGACCACTGGCTACTACCTGTACGATTGTGTTTTCAGCGTACTTACTTTCAGCCGCAAAATGTTCCGCTGAGGGCTTCACCTTTTTACCGCTGCAAAAATTCCAATCAGTGAAAAAAAGATATTGCAGGTAAAAGACTCCCGGTCCATCGATACGCAAATGTGTATCCCGCCAATACAGCTGGTTATTCTTATCGTTGATGTATTTATTGGAAACATTGATGCCGCCGGTAAATGCCGTTTGCCCGTCAATAACAATTATTTTCCGGTGGTTGCGGTAATTGAGCCGGTTGGCCAGCAGGTAAAACATAATCTTCTGAAAAGGATACACCTCCACGCCAGCATCCTTTAACCTGCGCTCCATTCTTTTTTTAATAGCAGGGCTCCCAAAATCATCATAGATAAACCTTACCTGCAACCCTTGCTTTGCTTTTGCAACCAGGATGTTTTCTATTTGTGTTCCAATCGCATCATTTTCATAAATATAATATTCGAGGTGGATGTGATGCTTTGCCTCATGCAGCGCTTTTAGAACTTCCGGAAATTTTTCTTCCCCGTTTATCAACAACTTTACTTTATTACCGATAGTAAGTGGTGTGTGTAGTTCTTGTATCAGCAGGGAGGCCAATTCCCGGTTATTTTGCATAGACGCATCGCCGGGCAAAGTGTTACGGGCAATTATTCCCCATTCTTTTTCCAGCTTATCCAACATCTTCTTCCCCTGTGCAGATTTTTCATCATACTGCTTCAGCTTCCAATAATTTACGCCGAATACAAGGTAGAAAAGGACGCCGCCCACGGGTATAAAAATACTGATAAGCAGATAGGCCATTGTTTTGGTGGTGCTTCTTGTATCGTAGATGATACGCAGGCAAACCCCAATTAAAATCAGTATGTATATCCCGGAAATGATAATCCACATCATAATTCGATACTATGTAAAATAGAACCCTTCTGCAAGGAGAATACCAGAAAGATACAGTTTTTTAGAGGGCCACAATTTTTGCGAGTTCGCGTAAAACTATAGCATGATGTGCCGGAAACTAACAATAGCGTTGTAAATAGATAGTGGGCAATAATTTTTCTTAATCTTGTAAATATTTTTTCTAAAGCAGATGATTAATGGCTTAGCAAGTATGTGTGAGCTGTTTTATTTTCCGGGTATATTGCTCATACCCGCCAGGAGATGGATAGCGAAAATAATATAGGAAAATTAAAGATCAAATGTAATTGAGGTCACAAGACGCGATCACAACATTTTTTATTAGTTAATTGGCGGAAACTTCCTTTTCTGGATATTTTTTTATCCATGACTGGTATTCGCCGGGAGACATTTTACTCAATTTATTCAATAAAAAATCAGTGATCGCCCATATCTTCTCATCTGAATGGGTAGGTCCAAACGCCGGCATGCTTGTCATCTTA
This sequence comes from Ginsengibacter sp., assembly GCF_057362405.1. Lineage (NCBI taxonomy): Bacteria > Pseudomonadati > Bacteroidota > Chitinophagia > Chitinophagales > Chitinophagaceae > Ginsengibacter > Ginsengibacter sp. The sequence continues at coordinate 24,691 of NZ_JBMQQG010000179.1, read as the reverse complement.
ATTCCATTCTTAATGATCCAGAATGCCTCGGCAGTATCAGGCATATCATCAGACTTGTAGAATTTAGGAGGCCTGGGATAGAGACCTTTGGCCAAATCCGCCGGATCAACACCGGGGCCACCGTGGCAGCTTACGCACATTTCATTATAATGATTAAACCCTTCTACCAGCATTGCTGAATCATTCATTGGTGGCACTTGTATGCTTTTCAGCCTCTTGTTGATTGAATTATGCGTGGTAGTATTGATCATCCATTTTGTAATAGAATTATGCGGCACTAACTGACTTACATCATAGGATCCGGAGAATATATATATTGTAAATACTGCCGCGATAACAACCAAGGTGATTATTACGGTAAGGATTATTTTTTTCATGGCCGAATATTTAACAACGAATATAATCACTTATTAAATTTGCGCCCGTGTTAACAGGTAATGGCAGTGTTCCCCCTTTTTTTTGCGAGCGCACATTGGCACCCGTGAGAGCGGCGCCTGTTATCCGGCCAATGCGTCATTATCATTTTTTGGCTACCTGGCAGAGTCCGCGTTCAGTGGTGCACCCTCCCAAAAAACAGTTCCAAAAATCGTTTATCCCTAACAGTTATGTACTAAGGCTCTAAATACCACGATTTTACATTGCCCGCAGGGATACCATTGTCATATATGAGCCATTATTTATTAACTGCCTCGTATAGAGGGAAATAATTTTTAAGTACTCGATTAAAATTATACATTTAATATATAATACTGCCCCACCGAAAACTACATCCCCGTCTTATCATTTTTTAAACTTAAAATCTTCCGGGAATGAAGCAATCAAAATTATTATCACCAGTTGCTGTTATGTTACTGATGTTATTTTCATGTAACTCAGGCAACGACAACAAAACGACAGACACAACAAAAGACTCTGCCGCAACTGTAACTACTCCTGCGCCACCTCCCCCTGCGCCCAAACCCGCTATTAGCTTGCTGATAAAGCACAAGGTGACCAACTTTAATAAATGGTTTGCCTCGTATGAAGGGCACGATTCTGTAAGAATGTCGTACGGGCTGCACAATTTTGTGGTAGGCAGGGGCATTAAGGACAGCAATACAGTGGTAGTAGCATTGCATGTAGATGACACATCAAAAGCAAAAGAATTTGCTATGGCTCCGGCATTAAAGGAAAGGATGAAAAAGGCCGGTGTAACGGGGCCAACAACGTTTATGTACGTTATTAACCGCTGGCACGACACTACTACCGATGCTTCTTCTGACAGGGTGATCATCAACCAACATGTAAAAGATTATGATGCCTGGAAAAAAGTGTTTGACAGCCACTTGCAGGCACGCAAGGATGCCGGCATGACGGACAGGGCAGTTAGCCAGTCAATTGACGATCCCAACTTTGTGTCCGTGGTTATTACAATCGGCGATATGAAAAAAGCAACCGATTTTATGAATTCGAAAGACCTGAAAGACAAAATGACTGAAGCGGGCGTGGTAGGGGCGCCGGATGTTTTCATGTATCATGTAGTAAAACAATACCATTAAACGTTTAACCTCTAACCGGGATTACATTTTTGTAGCACGTTTCCCTGGAACACAGTCCGGGTATCGATGCACTGTGTGGGGGTTATCACAGTCTTATCGGTTGTGATGAAAACTCATTTTTTGGCATGTTTTTTTCACTGCAACTTTATTAGTATCTTGTCTATCAACAATGGTTTTGGTTGATAAAAGGTCAGAAGTCTTTCTGACCTTTTTTGTTGGAGATGCTTTGTGAATCTTTTTGTGCCTGCCAACGCTTGTGTCAATAGAGCCCGGGATAGGCCATGATTCGTCCCCTGCGAGATTTCCTGTTACGACATGAAGACTCTTTCAAAATCGTTTACCCCTTTCAGTTAGGTGTTACGGATTTGATAATATACTCTTCTAAACATCTTTTCATTCCGCAGCATTATTCCTTTTGCCATTCGGGAAATCTTCCCGGGGTAAAGGGCGCGCCGGATTTCTCCATCTGCGATTCGATAGCTTTTATTGAATTGTCAATTGATTTAAGGGTACGTAATAGACCGCCAAACTGATCTGCTGCCGCGTTATAAGATTGTTTGAAGGTGGTAGTAGGGGCCGATGTTGTCGTCCACAAAGCAGAAGTGATCATATCAACCCTGCCCTTGAGAGAAGTAGGGGCAACGCCTTCATATTGGTCTATGAGCCCTCCGTCTCCATGTAGCTTGCGATTGAAGGCATCCAACTGCATTGAAGCGGACACGATTGAATCGAACACACTTTCAGGAACTTTCGGACCATCAATGAAGGCTTTTTTAAGATAGGTTAGTTTTTCACCCAAAGATTTTCCGAAGGCATCTGCTCCCGAAACTGCCCTTGTTAACGAAGCCATTTTCTTATTAAATTGGTCCAGGGCCAGCCTGTCTTGATCAGGCATTACTGAATCATTCAAAGGCTCACACACAAAGAGCTGCGGTGTCACTAACTGAGTAAACTTTCCGTCAACAAATTTTGAAAGCGAAACCTTGTATTTGCCCGGCACAACCATGTAACCCCTGTCCGGATCGTTCCATGGGATTGAATTGTCAAAAGGCGTGAGCGAAATCGCGGTAAAAGGATCGTACCTGAAATCCCAGGTGATCCGGTTCACTCCTTTCTTAGCACCGGTTTCTATTTTCCTTATTACATTTCCATTCTCATCAGTGATGATAAAAAGCAGGAAAGCGTCTGGCTCCTCCTTTTCAGCAAGCTGGGCCTCGTAAGAAGGATATTTTATATCTTCCCCCTTTTTCTGTTTAGCCTTTTCGGCTTCAATTCTTTGATCCTTTAAAGATTTGATATCATCTTTTATATAATACGTAAATACTGCGCCCGGCTCAGGGTTTTTTGCTGCAAAAAAACCGGCTCCCTGGAATCCTTCTCCCCGGAAGCCAAATGGATTTCCTTCGATATACATTTGCGCATCTCTTACCGGAAAGATCAAGGCTTCTTTTTCTATCGTTTCTTTTGACAGCTGTCTCAACGGTGTGTAATCATCAAGAATATAAATCCCTCTTCCAAAGGTGGCAGCCACCAGGTCGTGTTCCCTTCTCTGAATTACAAGGTTCGTGACACATTCCGTCGGTATTCCATTTTTCAATGGTATCCATTCCTTGCCACCGTCTGCCGAAAAAAATGCCCCAAACTGTGTTCCCGCAAAAAGCAAATCCTTATCAACATCATCTTCTGCAATGGTATAAGTACTTCCTTTTGCAGGCAGGTTACCGTTGAACAGGAACCATAATTTTCCTCCATCGGTGGTCTTATACATGTAGGGTTTGTAATCCCCATCTATAAAATTCTGGCAGGCGGCCCAGGCAATTTGTTTATCAAAATGGGACGCGACTATTTGAGAAACCCTTGCATATTCCGGCAGGCCCGGTGTCATAGATTTATTCCAGCTTTTGCCGCCATTGGTTGTATAATATATCAGCCCGTCACCTGAACCGGTAAACAATACATTTTCATCTAGCGGGGATTCGGCTATTGCTGATAATTGTCCCATGGAGCCCTTGAGAGCTAGTTCATTGATACTCCAGCTTTTGTCCATCAGTTTCTGCATTTCCGTAGGAACACCCCTTGTAAGATCGGGGCTTATTGCTTCCCAACTATCCCCACGATCGTTAGTTCTGAATAGTTTATTGGCCCCAAAGTACAATCTTTTATGATCGAATTGAGAGATCAGCAATGCTGCATCCCAATCGAAACGGTAGCCGGTATCATTTAATTCGTAAGGCTTGATGTATAGTTGTTCCCCTGTCTTTTTATTATACCTCGCCAGGCCACCATTTTGAGACTCTGCATAAATGATGTTCGGGTCCTGCCAGTCCACCTGGGACTGGAAACCGTCACCCGAAGTGGTAAAAAACCAGTCACTATTCATAATACCAGAAGTATTAATAGTGCGTGATGGCCCGCCAAAACTATTATTGTCCTGGGCACCCGCATAAACATTATAAAAAGGAGTGGCGTTATCTGTAGTTACCTTATAGATCTCAGCTATGGGAATGTTTGCTTTAAATTCCCAGGTTACACCCTGGTCATAAGTATCATAAACGCCGCCATCACAACCGTCGATCATGTGTTTGTTATTTTGGGGATCTATCCAAAGCACGTGATTGTCGGGATGTTTTTTATCCTCACCCAATTTTGTCCATGTTTTTCCGCCATCAATACTCACTTTCATATACACATCCATGCAGTAGATGCGGTCAATATCTTTGGGATCGCAAAATATCTTTTGAAAATAAAAAGGATAGGTAGAAACATAGCTGTCTTCTTTTTTCCAACTCACCCCGCGGTCGGTGCTTTTATAAATACCTCCTTCTTTGGCAGCCTCTACGACAGCAAACACCACATCGGGGTTTACGGGTGAAATGGACAGGCCTATTCTTCCCAGGTCCTCCTTTGGCAGGCCTGTGGTCATTTTATTCCAGGTAGCACCACTATCGGTGCTGCGGTAAATGCCACTTTCAGGGCCACCCTTAATGCCGGTAAACAATTTTCGCATACGCTGGTGTGCAACGGCATAAAGAATATTAGAATACCGCGGGTCCATATGAACTTCGAAACAGCCCGTGTATTTACTTACAAATAATACATTCTTCCAGGTTTTGCCGCCGTCAGTAGTTTTAAATATTCCGCGGTCACCGCCGGAATTTCTTAAAGAGCCATAAGCCGCTACATACACGGTATTTGGATTGTTGGGATCAACCACGATTCCACCGATATGCTCTGAATTTGAAATGCCCATATTCTTCCAGCTCTTACCGCTATCATCACTTTTGTATACGCCGTCGCCATAAATCACATTGTTTTGATTATTGTTTTCTCCGGTACCTACCCACACAACGTTCGGGTTGGAAGGATCGATAGCTATAGCGCCAATGGCATAAGATTTCTCATGATCAAAAACAGGAGTAAACGTAACGCCGTTATTTTCCGTTTTCCATAGCGAGCCGTGGCCGGAGCCCACGAAGTATTCATTGTGATCAAAAGGATTTACTGCCAGCGCCACCACTCTGCCCCCGGTTACCGCCGGGCCAATACTTCTGAAGGCAAGGCCATTTAAGGAGACATTTTTTAAGGAATCAGTTTCCGTGACCGGTTTGCTTTTTTGAGCAGTAACTGAAATGGAGGAAAGCAACAATAGTGCGGAGAGAAAATGTTTTGTAGTTGGCATAAGCAGAAATTAGTTTCTAAAAGTAAGAATTATACCCAATATGGTTGCGGACCACATTAAGAAAAAGGATAAAAGATAGTCTTCTTCTCAACGCCAGCGCCCGCAGGTACACCTTTAAAAAATTCTTTCACAAATCGTATAGCCCTGCCTGTTATGTAAGAGAGATTTTAATGACAATTTTCCGCAAAAAAATTATAGAAACGGCAAAAATCAACAAATATAAAATGCTATTATTGCGGGAAGGCTTGGTATCAAATTGGCGTCATCTGCCAGAACAATTTTTCCCGTTCATAAGGATCAGATGTTGGGAATTAAAGTTGTGGATCAATTCTAGCTAACTCAGGCATTAATTATTTACTGTAATAGTAGTATCGCTATCAGCCCATTCAACTATGAACTGATACAAATTGATTTTTGGCTTATCAATATTTCGTTTAAATATTTCCATTTTACGCACGGTGTTGTCAGGGTTGAAGTTTACCAGGAAAAATTGCTTTTGGGTTATGTCAGTAACTGCGGCACTATAAGTTCCGCCAACTCCTGCAAATCCTTTTGAAGCGGTCCACTGGTAAATCAATACCCTTTCATGCAAAGCTACTCCATCGGGTTCCCCAAGTTTCAGCAACACTTCTTCACGTAAGGTTGTGTCCGGGCGGATAAAAGCTATCATTCCAGGGCGTATAAAAACCCTTCCTTCCTCCCTGTGGGCAGGAAGTGGCAGAATAATGCAAGATGAGAATAATACGCATATTATGGTTGCTACAAATTTCATTGTTATGGGTTGGTAAGCAGCAGGCTGTGCTTTTCGAGAATATTTCCTGAGAATACTAATACAAGACTATAGTATCGGGTAGCTATCGGATAGGCGTATGCGAAATTAGGATCATTTTTATAGTTAGCGATTTTGACCGGAATTACGTTACCCTTCCTGTCGAGCGAAAGACGATAGGTAAGAATCCTGCCTTCTTCAAATGACCAGGATGGTTCACCGAGTTTTAAAATAATTTCGTCTCTGCTGCTGCTATGATCAATTATGAAGGGTATGTATTCACTTTCAAAATCTGCATTAGCCACATAGAGTTTATTGGTACAGGATAATAGGAGCAAAGTACCCAGCAATATGAAGTTACTTTTTTTCATGCTTCAAGTTAATTTCTTCCGCAACAATTGGCACTGATATACATCATGATGATAGCTGATATTGCCAACTCACGAAATTTCGCGAGGTTTTATATATAAAGGGGGATTAGACGTTTGCGAAACCAAGAGCGAATAAAATGCATTAGAATCCATCGGGTTTTTAGGATGACAGGTTTCGGTTACAAATTAATATTACCGGAACCCCCGCGTTGCCGAATACTCTCTCTTTTTTCCTGGCCCGCGTTTCTAACGGGTACCCGTACGTGCCGCAAACGAGTGGAAGATACTTTTATCTTTTGGGGCTTCATCCAAAGTGCCTACTAACTTATAGTTTATATTGAGCAGATGCCGCCGGAAACGTTCGGATGACCGGTTTCCTGTTGCATGGAACAAAAAAAAGGCCAGATAGAAATCCAGTCCCGAGAAACCATATCAAGCCCGCACATTCGTTGTGGTTTTTCTTTAGTTGATATTCAACTCAACAATGTCAGCAAAATAAAGACTTAACCCCAGCCACACCGCCCGTGTTATTGAGTTGCCTTTTTCTCCTGTACCTTCACATACCGACGCTACATGTAAAAATTACTTGTGCCAGCTGCAGGTATTATTTGTCTTTTCTTCTGTGTACGTATCCTCTCAAATTTAAACGGCCATCTCATTTTATGAGCAGGAAGAATCCCTCCTAATACTCCTCCCGTGGGCAGCTACGCTCAAAAATCAGACATATTCAAAATTAATTCACTTTTTTTTCGTTATCAGGGTGACAAATAGTGCCGGAAGCTGCTAAATTTTGTAAAACAGCCAGGAAATTGACTAGAGTTTTGTCCAGCCGAAGAAACACACCCAGGGTTATTGCTTCACCGAACAGGTTATCTTATTATGAAGTTTTCTTTTAGAAAATTGCCCCCTACTTATCAATTGCTTTTAGCAGGTATTATATCGTTATTGGCACTGTTGTACGTGTCATGGCAATTGTACTCCGAAAAAGAAAACAGGGTATCACTTGTTTCGGATTATAAAAGTCGCGTTCAAGAATCCAACGATGTGGCTTCTTTGACGAACGAACTGGAGGTTGAGACAGAATGCACCCTGGCATTTGCTTTGAATAAGGGACGTTACAGCTCTTTGGTCATTCAAAGAAGCCGCACTGATAAGTGGGTACGCACTCTGGAAACAAACGGAGACGCTTCCCTCACCGGTTTTTTAAAAAATAATTTTCGTAACGGTCTCGCCTCTGCCCGGGCCGTCCAGGATGATGGCACTGCTGCTATTGATATCCGTGGGATAATGGATTTTTATCATAACGCCGTTGAGCAACTCAGTAAATTCCATTCTATTACTCCTTCCAACGTTGCCATGCTGCAGCCTTTAAATGCTGTAGTTGAATCAAAAAGTTTGCTTTTTGAAATGACGACTTTGTGGGCGTTAACCAGAAACAAAATTTATGTTTCTCTACTTACCATACATGACACGCCGGCAATAGTGTCAATCGCCGGAGATGAGCGGCATGCGCTCAAAACATGCGAAGCCGAATTTTTAGTTAAGGCTTCGCCGTCGCTGGTAAAAATGTATCATGATAAAGAAAATTTGGGTGCAATACAGCCTGCTTTTGATTACCTGGATTATATAGCGATACATCATCAATTTGACAGTACGTCTACAGCGGGACAATGGTGGGCTACGGCATCTGGTGGAATAAATGTATTGAATAAACAATACCTGTTTTCTCAGCAACAGCTACAAACCGACTTAAACCATATTTATCAAAATGAAATTAAAGCCAGGAACCTGACCTTAGTCTTGCTGATGGCAATCATATTACTGGTTACCGGATTTTTTATATTCACCATAGGAGTAGTGAATAAGATGCTGAAAAAGCGGGCAGCCGGGTCTGCAAAGGCATCCCCGGCGGAAGAAGGTAACCAAACTCATGACCCGCCAAAGGATAATGTAAGTGATCTTATACTAGAGGCAATTTACAGGGCAGGCAAAACGAACGGGGCTAAAACTAATGGCGCCACAAATAGCGTTAACGGACATGCTGTACCAGGAGTCGTAATGCCTGGTACCAACCAGGAAAATAAAGAAGCCCCGCCTGTATCCAACGGGAAGATAGCAACTAATAAACAGGAAACAGTTTGGAAAATGAATGGAGGACCATACCTTCCTTCGGAATTGAAAAAACCGCAGGAGAATCCTGCAATAGCAATTAATGATGACCTGGCAAACTATGCGGATCCCAACCCCGAAATGGTATCCGCAACCAAAGGCCCTGCAGTCAAAGCGGAAACTGTAAAGGAAAATATCGCTGGGAAAGCCGAACGACGAAACGACACGCTGACCAGCCAGATGAATGAACTAATCGACGCCGCGGCTATCGAAAGTGGCCGATTTAATTACCATAAGCATGTTTTCAAATTAAATGACCTCGTATCCGAAATGGTATCCGAAACTGGAAATGCAATACCGTCCTATAAGATTTACCTAAGAAAAAATGTAGCGTTAAGCGTCTACGGAGACAGGGCGAGAATCGCCCAGGTACTCGGCAACCTGCTTCAAAATGCTATTGATCATTGCCCGGACTCCGACAGTATTATCGTGAACCTGGAAGAAAAAGGTCAAACCGCCGTATGTTCCGTAGAGGATTTTGGTAACGGGATCGAGATAGATCAGCAGGAAAGGATATTTGGAAAATTTTACCGTGTTAACAATGCCAACGGAATGAGCCATCCCGGCCTGGGTTTGGGGCTATACATTGCCATTGAAATTATTAAGCAGCACCAGGGACAGATGTGGGTGACGAGCGAGCCTGGCTTAGGCAGCACATTTTATTTTAGTTTGCCGGTAAGTACAACCTCATAGCAAGGCTACAACCATTATTTTGGAACTAACAAGATCTCATTTTGACACCTTTGTTTAGTGAATACCAAGTTTCAGCTGGTTTCTCCAGGTGACCCAACTTAACTGATAAAGATGCCAGAAAACTTGTTGTTTAAGGGTGCAACCAGGGACAATATTTAAAAATCGTTTAATCTCCACCGTTATGCAATAAAGCCATTATTGTTTTGACTAATGCCTTTTAAAATACTGGACCTCCCGCTCATGCTTCTTTGCTGCGTCAAGCGTATCAAATGTACCGAGGTTTCGGCGCTTATTTGTCTTTGGGTCTTTCTTCCCGGAATACAACCTGTATTCGCCGGATTTTAATTTGCGTATCATAAAATCTCATTGGTGTTTTATAAGTTAATAACAGTTTTGATATTACAACATGCGACCAAATGTCAACTTTACGGTAAGGAAATGTAATGGAAAACCCCGCCTGCCAGGTTTGATCCAAAGGCTTGCTAATTCTAACATTACATTCGAATAATTGACATTAGCGTCGATACAGTAATTAACATGCGTCAGTCCCCGATCAGGGCCGGCATCCCGGCGCCGTAGTTTTCCAAAAAAAATTTAAAATCGTTTAGCCGTAGTAGTTACATAGTAGAAATTTCAATGCCGAAATCCCACTAAAAACAGAGGTAACCAGGTTGGATGCCTCTCCATCGCTTTGTTCCATTCAAGAATTAACAGCAGTAAGCAGCCATGATCTACCATGAAAAACGAATATGGCTTTACGCGATTCCTAATATATTCTATTTTTCTTTCTTTCGTTTAACCTCGCCCGTGGTAGTATTAACTTTGGTCTTATTCTCTACGCTGCCAGAATCTTTTTTTACCTTATAGCCATTGTACCGTTTGTGCTTGCTGAAAGTATTGTGAACCTTCTGTGTTGGCGATGAGGTCTTTTTTACTTTGGTGTTTTTATCCTGTGCATGGGTCGAAAAACTAATGCACATAGCCAAGGCTAATATCGTTAGTATTCTTTTCATGTTTGTAATTGTTTTTGTACAGAAAGATGAAACAATTTAGCTGCCAGATTTTTCGGTGTTCAGCAGTTTCCGCTTAATCAGTGTAATCGCTTCGGATACACATGACGGATATGGGTATTTATTTCCACTAAAAAATGATTATTTATTTCAAATATCCACAATCCGAAGGCTGAATTTTTTGGCAGGCTTTTGTATCATCTCTCTTCATATTTAATTTTTAAAATTTTTGATATGGTAAGCATCTATACACAGTAGCAGTAATACTTATTATCATATGGGCCATCGTTTTTGTAGGTGGATATTATACGCTGGTCTAATTCATATATTATTGGTAATTGCTGTAATTGCAATAGTCTTTAACCTGTGGAGCGTGCGAAATAACATATAGGCACATTTTATTTATTTTATTACAATTAAACAACCCTTTTATTATGAAAAAACTTTTCAAGCGAAACATTATAACAACCGCTTATATTTTTACATTAGCCAATTTAATAAGCATGTTATCACAAGCACAAGACAGCAGTGCTAATTCGGTGAGTTCGACACAAACTGCCACCACAACCACCCATACTCAAAATGGAATCATGATTCAGCCATGGATGTGGATAGTTGGCGGGATTGTTTTGCTTATCATAATTATTGCTTTATTGAGCGGCAAAAATAAAAGCACCGTTAGAAGCGATAAAGTTACTTATACGAAAACGGTGGAAAGTGATGATAACTAACAGGTCGTTAGAAATAATTTTATCAAGATGTTCCAGCCCGGGTTTCTAATTCTCGGCGTGGCCGTTCTACGACCCAGGAAACTCCATTGCGACAACTAATATTTCCCGGTTATCAAAAGGCTTCCCGAGGATTAGCTTATTGCAACAAATTGGCACCTGGCTTCAAGGCTATAAATTCGGGTAGGCTATACCGGTAGCTTACATTCCGGGGAGCTCCATCGCTTCATGTATCTCAATAGTTGCCTCAGGGTGCCAGCCCGAAATATGCGGGTGGCCTTCCAGGAGACTCATTACTTCATCCCAGTCTTCTGCGGAGAGCAACGAGTAACCTGCTACTTCGCGGGTGCTGGGCGTTTGATCGCCAGTTGACAACAAGCGCTTTCCATTCATAAGCGGCGCACCCATATCAAGGAGGCGGCTACCAACCCTTTCGGCCCAGGCCTGCCACAAAGCCATACCTGCAGCCTGGTCTTCAGGCGATACATTGACTGTTTGGGCCATGGCATCTAACGGTGCATGGTACATGATAAGAAATGTTTTGCCGGTAGTTTTCACAGGTGCTGATTTCCCGGCTGTTTTCTTTGCGGCCTTTTTAAGGGGCGCTTTTTTTACCACCTTTTTAGGGGTAGCTTTTTTTGAGGTAATTTTTATTGTTTTCTTCGCCGCTTTTGCCACGGCCTTATTTGCTGATTTTTTGGTTACACTTTTCCCGGTTGCCCGTTTTACCACTTTCGGAGAAGATTTTTTTACTGACTTTGCCATAATGATTGGTTTTTAATGGTGAAAGTATCGGATGGCATAATAAATTTACTGCGTTTTTAAACTGAAATGAAAAAAATTTTTGATGCGTTATTGCAGCAAAAATGCAGCAAAGGCCATGCTCTTGCCACAAAGTCGCTAAAGGGTTTCGCGGGAAAGAAGACTCATCCAATACATATAGCCTTTTTGAAACATGCCGTTCCCGGAGGGCTCCTTTATGATGGTTTTATTTGATATTTCCTTTGCAATAATGCGATCAGGTTTCTGCATTTAAGCAAGGCGTCATTTGCACCTTTAATTGTTACGCCGCAAGCGCCGCTAAAATACTGCGTACGTATAAATAATTTATTAAAAAGCAACTTGTCCTTTGTGAGATATTTCTCTTTTGGCATTATTTTCATAAGCTCTGAATCTGGCTTCTTTTCGAGAATTGACAAGAACACGTTCCCATCAAAAATAAATTCGGCGCCAGCCATGTAGTCGCCTATGCGTTCATGTATATACTGGTTTTGAGTTAGAATCCAAACCAGGGAACTGTAGTAACCAGTTATACTGTCAGAGACAGCATCTTCGCCTATTAACCTCAACTCCCCGGAATATTTCATTTGTTCGTAGGTTCTTTGGTTAGGCTGGTAAAAAGGTGCGTTTAGTGTTATGGACCTTGCATAGTGGTAAATACTTAACACAGAATCATACTTTGAAGAACTGTTCAGTAAAGAGATAACCCGGTTCATGCTAAATACCACATTATTGCTTTTTGCGATGTTTAGCGTAAAGTCATTAATATCAGATTTTAAATCCTGGTACATTGCAATCATAAATTGTTTCTCACGTTCTTTTTCAAAAAGGCGCTCCCTCCATCTATCGGCCCAGAACCCCATAAAAACAGCCAGAAAAACCATTAGAAATTCGAAAAGCCTGTTTTTAAATTTGACTGCCATATCGAAAAGTAATGTTGAGGTATTTGTCTTTGCGGAAAGTTGTTTTTTCATAACACGTTGCGAATTGAATTAAGTAACTGGCGTATGAAGCAAAGCCGTTGCAGCACAAACCACAAGCCCAAATTGCTTTGAATTTATGGTTCCACATGAGGCCGGAAAGGAGCGTCAAAAGCCGATATCTGCTTTGGGTCTTTCCTTTGAAATTTTGTTACCGCCTTTATTAAATCAATAATATTCTGCTTGTTAACACGATCATAGCCGTTAAGCATCTGACCTTTTTCATCTGCATATTTTGACAGTTTTGCACCCATTTTTACCATGAGACGATCGAACCAAGAAAGTTTTTTAATTTCCAGCCTGCCCGGCAGAAAGTGAATGTCGGTTCTGTTGATTATTTCCCTGGGTAAAGAGTCTGCTATATAACCATCCAGTTTGGCTTTCTGGTCTGGTGGGGTTCCGGAAACCACAAAAAGAAACAACTTCTTATTCAACAAAGCAGGGAGATTTTTCTTTAACCATTTTTTCATAAACAGTTTGCCAATATATACGCTGCTACCCAAAATCACAAAATCATATTTCGTCAACTCGCTGTTTACAAACTCTCCAACTTTAATAACGGGAAGCATCAACGCCGAGCCAATCCATCGTGCATACTGTTCAGTTGCACCATATTTACCCTTATAAATTACTACGCCCTCCATCACAATATTTTACTGTAACAAAGTTCGTTTTTTCAATTTACCCATGTCCAATTGGCCGTCATTTACGAAGATGATATTTGTCATCACACTGTTGAGTTCCGTTGGTTGTAAACAGCGCATGAAGCATGGTTTTACTTATCCCGATTCTCCCTTATTTGTCAATTAACGTAACGAGCTCCCACAAAAACGACTCCCCCGACAATAATTCATAAATGCACCCATTATCAAGCTCTGGGTTAGCTAAAACGGCCTGCGGAATGGAAGGCCCAGCGGGATAGCGGCGTGAGCTACCCGAATTAGTGACGGGTGTTTTATGAATTGCGATTCTCAACAAAATGAAATCAAAATGAAAAAGCATGAATTACCTATTATCGGGCTGCTCAACAAAAGAATGATAATGGTTTCTCTTTTCTGCATAACCCTTACGTTAAGCGTACCGACGGCTTTTAGCCAGGTGGGGAAAGGCACCGGACTTGAATTAGGTTTTTGTTCGGGCGGAATCACCAATATGGCGGGCCAGAATGGACTCTTTACGGGCGCCATCTTCAAGGAATTTATGAAGTATAATAAGAAGAAAGTAAATAAGACAGGCGTATTAACACCCACGTGGGGCCTGGAGCTGAAATTAAACTGGTCGTATTATTCCAATACTGCCGGTGGCATGAACGTTTACACGCTTCCCGCCGCATTCAAATTTAACCTCGGATCGCATATGGACGAACAAAGTGTAGTTTATAATGAAAAGACCAACACGAGGGTGCATAATTACACAAGGTTCAGGGCCATCTATTTATATGTGGGCCCGGAGGCTGGTTACCTGTCAACAAATATCGTTAAAGGAACTACACCCGCAACACAAGAGTTTGGTGGCGTTGTAGGCGGAGTTCAAATTTGGTTAAACAGGTTTAAAATAGATATCTACGGACAAAGGGCGGTAACACCCGTTTTTTCACCAGGTAATTATTATTTGCAGGGAGGAGCAGTTGCATTTGGATTTGCGTTTTAGCCCGCCGCATGGCTTAGAGAGAGAGAGAGAGAGGCAGAAAAAAAGAGTATGCACCTAACGGGCATACACACACGCAAACATGATCAGGAAGAAATTGTATTACCAAAATTTACTTTTTTCACAAAAAAACTGCCACAATTAATAATTGCGGCAGCGAATATAAATTATTAAAATGCCTTAGCGATAATGGTCATCACGGTCATGGCCCCGATGATGATCACGGTCGTGGCCGTGATGATGATAAGGACGTTCATATCCTCTTTCATAATAACAACCACTTGCAGCCAGGCCCAACACAAAAACAAGGGCAACGAAAAATAAAGAGATTTTTTTCATAAAATAGTTTTTGATTTTCTTAAAATATCTTTACAATGCTAAGACGGAATTGACCCGTTGCAGGGTTACAATGAAGTTGCGGCATTTTGGCAAAAGGGCGTTAAAAGAATCCACCGCAATGAGCTTACATAAATTAAACGCAAATACTAAAGTCTTGCGTGCAGTAAATAAATTCTATGTATTGCCTGGCGGCTGGGAAACTGACATCATATACGAGGAATCTATTTTTAATTATCATATTCAATAATCAACTTTGTGGATGCAATGGAAGGTTTTTATTGATGAGAAATATTTCCCGGCTCCGGATTTTTGCTTCGTTAGTATTCGCCACCATCGCAAAGCCCAGTGATGGCAGGTTAACTTTGATTATCCGGCTTGTCTTTTTCAAATCATTTCCCTTCGTGACATAAGAAATAATTTCATGATCATCCCGATTACTGTTCATTCCAACAACTATCTTCTCTAACTTAATTTCCCTGTAATGTTCCGAAAAACTTTTAATTGCATTTATTTCATCTGCGCTAATTATTGCAGGTTTATCCGTCCAATAAAGAAAACTCAAAATATAACTATTCTGCTCTTTTAAATTGATCAGATCGCCTTCGGTTGTTCTTAAGAAAACATAAGACTTAAATAAAGGCTCATACAATATTTTAGTTTGCAGAAAAGGTTGCGTTGTGCGGTAATTAAAGGGACAAAAATTCTCAATTCCCTTTTTAGAGATTAAATGTGATACTATCTTTTCGCGATGAGGCTTCGTGTAAGCTGCATACCAGTTCTTCTGCATATTAATTTTTTAGAAAACTAAAATGTGCAGTAATTCAAAGGATTGAAAATCCCGAAATGAATCTGGGTATAATAAAAGTACAACTAGCATTTTCGGCCACGAATGACTATTATCAATGCGCAAGATGATTCTAGTTAGGAAGGACTTACTCCCCTCAAGGCGAATGGCCGGTTAAGTCGCGCCCTTACCTTCGTCGCTATGCCGCGAACCTTTATTTATTATCCTCAAATGGCGCTGTCGGTTATCTGCGGAGTTATTTACGACGGCGGACAAACGAAAAAATTTTACCCAGCCGGACACTCACAATGAGCCGGCTAGTCTGCGGTAAGAAAAAAATCAAAACTGTCACTACGTAAGCCTACCCGCATTGCTTCCAGCGCCACCACTTCGGCAGGTGATACATTGGCCAGGTTGGCATTACAACCCAAAAGCCTTATAAAGTATAGCTGCTGGTCTTTTTTGGGCGCTTCCCAGATAATGTTCTCTGCCGCAATCTTGTTAAGAATTTCTTCTACGAGTCCTTCCCGCACTTCTCCGGAATCACGGTAAATACCAGCCGTTCCGGATTCCTTCGATTCTGCAATGATGTATCTTGAACCGGCAGCCAACTCTGCTTTCATAAGTTCTATCCATCGGTATGGGGGCGTTATATGAACCCTGTCTTTATCACCAGATCCAACTTCACTGATGACTGTGGTCGTTTTGCTGAGCTGCCGGATGTAATCACACTTTTGTTCGTGTGTAATATTGATGGCACCATCAGAAACTTCGATATAATCAACTTTATATTTTTCAGCCAATTTTATAAAGTCAGCAACCTGGTTACGAATTACAAATGCCTCAAACAAAAGCCCGCCAAAAAAAACAGGTATTTGATTTGACTGGTATAAAGCGATTTTTTCTTCCAGAAAGGAGGTTACCATTGCGGTTCCGAATGCAAGCTTTACCATATCTATATAAGGGCCGGCGGCCGATAGAAGATTTTTTGTTCCGTCGATGCCGAGTCCCTTATCACTAATAACTGTAAGGCCGCTAGCTCTTGGCCTCTGAACACGTTCGGGGATTTTGCTAAGTTTAAAATTCATAAGAGGTAATTATATTTACTTCGCGAAGCTTATTTTTTTGGCGTTCTTCTGCGCTTTCAATGCCAGTTCTGTTGCCAGGAAACAATGTTGCTGGGTCATGGCTGTTTCAGTACGGTTGATAACATCATTCACGAAGAGTTCGCCAAACGGGAGCGGCATGTCCTTGCAATCGATGAATTGTGTTTTTTTATTATCTACGAGGTACAAATGATCCCCGCCTTTAGGCCCGGCGATATCTATATTCTTCCGCACTTCAATATAACCTTCAGTCCCTAAAATTGTCAGTCGTCCATCCCCCCAGGAATCCAACCCATCTGGTGTAAACCAATCTAAACGAATATAGCCAGCACCGCTGTCACCTTTCATCATTACATCGCCAAAATCCTCAAATTCCGGGTATTGGGGATGGTTTACGTTAGCCACCTGTGAAGCCACAATATCAGCAGTTGTGGAGCCGGTAAAGAAAAGGAACTGGTCGAACTGGTGTGAGCCGATGTCAGTAATAATACCGCCATAATATTTGCGGTCGAAAAACCAGTCAGGGCGTTTGGTGAGCGATATTCGGTGAGGACCTAAGCCAATCGTCTGTATCACTTTACCGATAGCGCCGTCCTTTACCAGCTCCCCTGCTTTTACAGTCGCACGGTTTTCAAAACGCTCACTGTACATGATGGAGTATATTCTCTTAGTTTCCTTTTGCACCTTTCGCACCTCGGCCAATTGATCCAAAGTTGTAATGCCAGGTTTGTCAACCAGGTAATCTTTTCCGTGTTTCATTACTTCTATACCCAGGGGCGCCCGCTCTACCGGTATACCCGAGCTTAAAATAACCTGGATGGATTTATCTTCAAGGATTTCTCCTTTATTAGCAGCTTGTTTTGCCTGCGGATATTGTTTAGCGAAAGCCGCTGCAAGATCCGGTTCTTTTGCATAAAAGGAAACGAGTTGCCCGCCTCCTCTTATTATTGCGTTTGCCATTCCATAAATATGGCTATGATTAATATTGATCACCGAAAACCTTATTTTAGGCTCATCGCGAAATCCAGCTAATGTTTTTTTGGGAAGCGAAGATAACAGAGCAATACCTGTTGCGGCGGTGGCAGTCTCTTTGATGAACCTGCGCCTGTCAAATGGATTTTTCAATTTGTATTATTTTAAATGAATGAATCAGGAGAATTTATTACGAGATAATATTCGTTCAATCGTATGTTAAAAGTAAAAAAATGTTTCTGTAAATGAGTTTACAATTTGCCTGGAACGCATTTACATTTTTAGATTAGATAAGACCTTTAACCGCGAACCCTGTCGCAGCCTGCTATTACAAAGAGATCTTTTTGCCTATCTTTATTCTCGCAACTCAAGGGGTGCCTTCTGGTATTTGACAAAACATCAATGCCAATGAAAAAAAGGCTGAGATTATACCCTCCGAAAAGAATAATGAAATTTTTCTTTTCAACTACCTGATCCGGGTAATACCGGCGTAGGAAAGAGCATAATACACCGAAAGCGATGTCGCTTAGTAAGTATCACCTTGAGCAAACACTATCAAATTGAAATTAGGCTATTATGCTTTATGACTGGTGGCATTTAACGCTACGGGAGGTGGCAGAAACTGATTGGGTACAATGGCTGGCTGTAGCTTTAGCAATTGCAGAGGTATTGCTTGCCAAAGTAAATAACATTGCATTGTATCCTGCTGGCATTGCATCTACAATACTTGCCGTATATATCTTACTAACGGCAGGTTTGTTTGCTGAATCTTTGCTGAATGGTTATTACATCGTCATGAGTGTATACGGATGGTGGTTTTGGATTAAAAAGAAGTATGAGCCGCCAGTACAAATAACCCGATGCAGCCGTAATGATTGGCTAATAGTGATGGGTATCACAACAGGTAGTTTTGTGGTACTGACGGTGTTGCTTTCCAGATTTACACCCTCAACGGTGCCTACCTGGGATGCGTGGGTAAGCGCAACAGCATGGGCGGGAATGTGGCTGCTGGCAAAACGAAAAATAGAAAACTGGATATTGCTGAATGTATCCAATATATGCGCAATACCATTATTGTTTTATAAGAATTTACCCCTGTTCGCCGCCCTCACTGTTTTTCTTTTTATAATAGGCGTACAAGGTTATTTTTCCTGGAGAAAGATTATGAAGGCCGGGAAAACGGTTTTAACAACATAAGTATGAAAGACGAATTAGACGGCTTTGAGATAGCACATCCATCTCATTATTTTGACATCGCATTGACCGAGACTATACGAAGCTTAATACCCGAAGCTGAACAGGCAGGCAGCCTACATCCGGGTCAATTAGCTATTATTTATGAGCAGCAATGGTTTAATCTTTTTGTACCCAAAGCATATAACGGCTTGCAATTGCCGCTTCCTGAGGGACTCCGCCTGGAAGAAAGCCTTGCCTGGATAGACGGAAGTGTTGGGTGGACCGTAACCCTTTGCGGGGGTGCCAACTGGTTTATTGGTTTTCTGCAGCCGGTATTGTCAATGATGATTTTTAGTAACGGTTCGGTGTGCCTTGCGGGAAGCGGTCGCCCATCGGGTAAGGCAATCCTTGTCAACGGCGGGTATGAAATAACGGGCCATTGGAAGTATGCAACCGGGTCAGCACATGCCACTGCATTTACCGCAAACTGCGTTATTGAAAACAATGGAATTACGCAGAAAGATGTCGACGGCAATCCTATCATCCGGTCTTTCGTTTTTTTAAGGGACGAAGTGATATTGCATAACGATTGGGACAGCATGGGTATGGTGGCGACATCCAGTAACAGTTTTGAAGTACAACGGCTAAGGGTACCCGAAAACAGGAGCTTTATTATTGCGGCCAATGCGGCTACTCTCGATTCACCTATTTATCAATATCCATTCCTGCAATTTGCCGAAGCTACACTGGCGGTCAACATCAGCGGCATGTCCCTGCGCTTTTTGGAACTATGCGAAAAGCTTTTTATTGAAAGAGATAATTATTACAAAACAGAAGGTAGCCTCACGGCTCTTACCTGTCTTGAAACAGCCGTTAAAAAGCTTTCAGTTTCGAGGAAATCTTTTTATTACGTGATTCAAAATTCGTGGAATGAATGTGAACGAAACGGGCGGGTAAACGCTGAGTTATTGCAACAGGTGAGTATCAAAAGCCGTGAGCTGGCAACAATTGCACGCCGGCTAACAGATGAATTGTACCCATATTGCGGGCTAACGGCCGCAAGGAAAAACTCTGATATTAATAGGGTATGGCGCAATTTGCATACGGCAAGCCAGCATTCACTGCTCATTTAGACAATTAAGGAATATTAGCTGGCGATGCCTTCTTTCTCAAATCCGTTTATTGGCTACAACGTCAACTTGCATTGAGGCCCGGGCTATCAATAAGGCAACGAAAGAAAGTGCTGCGGCAATGGAGAGGTAATAACCCACATAGGCAAGGCCCCATGATTTTGCAAGTCTTGTTGCAAGATACGGGGTAAGCGATGCACCCAATATTCCCGCCAAAGTAAAGGATAAAGATGCCCCGGTATACCGCACCGCAATAGGAAAAATTTCTGCCAGGGCCGTTCCCAGCGGACCATATACCAGGCCCATCAAAAACATACCAAGTGCAAGGAATGCAACGATAACAGGAAAGTTTTCGGGTATGAATAGCCATGAGAAGAAAAGGCCAAATAATAGAATAGCAACTGTAGCAACCATCAGTATGTCGCCACGTCCGTATCGGTCTGCCAACGCGGCCGATACAAAAATACCAGCTGCAAAAAAAAGCATCGAGATTGTTTGTGCACCGAGGAAACCGGAATGCGTGTAACCCAATACGTTAGTGCCCCAGCTCAGGGTAAACACCGTCATGATATAAAAAAATAAGAAAACGGTAATTGAAGCTATTGTTCCCAGGGTAAGTGCCCTGCCATACTTAATAAATACATCAATGATCGGGAATTTAACACGCTCGTTGTTTTCAACAATTTTCAGAAAATCGGGTGTTTCTATCAATTTTAACCGGACATACAAACCGACCCATACCAATGAAGCGCTGGCGATGAAAGGAATTCTCCAGCCAAAGCGCAGAAACTGCGCATCACTCATAATGTTGCCCAGGATAAGAAATATACCGGTAGACAGCAGAAATCCAAGAGGAGCGCCAAATTGCGGGAACATGCCATACCACGCTTTTTTGCCGGGTGGGGCGTTTTCTGTGGCGAGTAACACGGCGCCACCCCATTCTCCCCCGAGCCCCAGGCCTTGTCCGAAGCGGAATAAAGCCAGCAGCAACGGGGCCACGATACCTGCTGTTTGGTAAGTGGGTAAAAGTCCAATAGCAACTGTTGAAGTTCCCATGGTCATTAACGCTGCAATGAGTGTCGCTTTACGTCCAATACGATCTCCGAAATGACCGAACAATGCTGCCCCAACCGGCCTGGCAAAGAAAGCCAGTGCAAAAGTTGCCAGTGACTCGAGGATGCCCGAAGTAGGATCAGCAGATGGAAAAAATAATCTTGGGAAAACCAACACTGCCGCGGTTCCATAAATGTAAAAGTCAAAAAATTCAATTGTGGTTCCTGCGAGGCTGGCTACAAGGATGCGCCTCGTAGAATTTCGTGGATTATTAATGGAGTTCATGAAGTCGTTTTTCTCATATTAAAGCAGGGACAAACATAAAGGATTTACGATTCTTTATAAATAATCGACGATTGTTTTTTCCAACGTCGATGAAATAAGGTAAGAGAGGTTGCAAATTAAAAAAATGTTGTCTATATTTATGATCAGGCCCTGATCTTCCCTTACACTCCCAAAATCTTTTTGAAAATCTTTACGCTAACAGATTACATTGTCTGATCCGACAATATCCGCCAACAGATGTAATTTTTAGTATTAATCCTTTCTTTCCTTGTTGGTATTTTATCAAAATATCTAAAGAATATTTTGTGATGCTATCATTCAACACAAATGTTCAAAATATGAGCATTGAAATTATTTGAAAGCGATCACATCATTTCTGAATTAATAACTTAAAAATTACAAGTGAAATGAAAACGATAGCGGTAATACTCATATTATTTACAATAACTTCCTGTAAAAAGAAAGCGCAAAGAGATACTGATAAAACTCCGGACCAAATTGTAAATGAACCTGCCGTACCTTATATAGCACGCGAAATTGCGGAGTTAGACATGAATGTAATGATTGCAAGAGACACAACAAGAAATACGATCTACAGAGGTATTGCACTGGATAAAATCCGGCGCACTGAAGCAGATTTTTTGTATCCGGCAACAATAGAAAATATATTTTCGCAGGACTTTGAACAGCGGTTAGAAAACCAAAAAATGTTAATTGCAACCAACTGGAGACAAATCGAGCGCAATAAGCAGTTCAAACAATTAGCCATAGATCAGCTCAAAAAATGAAGAATACGGGACAATAACGCTTAGTTTTTAGCACATTATAAACCAGTTTCCATGACAGTTTATTGAAATGAAAACCATTCACTTATTGTTTAACTTTATAGCAAAACTCCGCCTGAAATATTTTTTCACAATCATACTCTTTTTCGTTATAGGTGTGGGGTGCAAACCTAAACCCTCAAAAAGAAATTTCCTGGAAAATAAGTTGAAAGAAACTATGAGTATTTACCTACATAAAACACTTAATCCTGCCGTAACGTTTAACATACAAGATGTAAATTATATTCCTGTAAAAGCGCAAAAATTGTTTGTTTGCCAGTTCAATGTAAATATTCATTATAAGGGTGGAGATACGTTAGGCATTATGATGGCTAACATTTCATGCGATTTTGAAAAGGTTACCCGGACAAAATAATTCCAGGAAACGACGCTGCATGAAATGCCGGCAAAAGCACCGGCTTTGAACTTTTTTTTGCCGGGTGAGTAAAAAAGGCCGCCGCTAAATATTTATGCCCTAATCACACATGCATACATTTTTTGAGGACCGAAGATTGAAGTTCTGTCGCCAATCTTTTCAATGTTATCAAACCCATTATTTTTAAACAACAATACCAGCTCCCTAATAGTAATTGGAAATGGCACCCACCTGTTTGGTTTGTTCATATCATATTCCACTATCAAAAACCGTCCGTTACTTTTTAAAAAGGATTGTAGTCTTTGGATAAGGCTGTTTTTATTTTTGATATAATGAAATGAATTTGCCATCAGGATTCCATCTAATACCTGGTTGGGGAAAACAATAGCTTCGATGTCTGCCCCAATACATTGTATGTTTATATTATTTGCAGGAACCAGCGAAGGCATTTTTTTGTCCACAGCATAAATGGTGCTGCCTGCTTCTAAACAATTGGCCAGGGCATAAGTAAACGTGCCACTGCCGCATCCTAAGTCGGTCCAATATTGAATTCCCTTTTCCGCATCGAATGCTTTTTGAATTAGAGTCTGCGCTTCTGTAATTTTCATTATAAATAAATATTTAATCCCGGATTTTACGGTGTATCAAATCTGCGGCAACAGGCCTCGTATGATGAAAAAGAAAACTAAGTTATTTATTTAAATTATGCCGGTTGTTAAAGTGAGCGAAAACAAATTCTATATTTGAAAGCCCGAATGAATCTCTTTGTGTTGAGATAAGAAACAATTTTAGATTTCTTAATGAGTGGGAAGGTAAACTGCATTGCGCCTGGTATAATTTAGAAGGAGCGAAACCAGGCTGGTGAAAAACATTTAAGCAAGGAGTTTGACAAGCAAAAATCAAATTGCATATATTTCTTTAAATACCGAAAATATGAATTCAATATCCGGAGATACAATTGGCAAAACGTTTGAAATAAAAACTATTGAAAAAGGTAACAGGCTTGCATCGCTCGACTTTTATCGTGGATTGGTGATGGTACTACTGATGCTTGACTCTTCGGGGTTATACGACCATCTTGTTGAACATACACCAAAAGGTTCTTTTACGCATTCGGTAGCCATTCAGTTCACGCATTTTAAATGGCATGGATTACATTTTTGGGATTTAATACAACCGGCATTTATGTTCATTGCCGGTACCGCAATGGCTTTCTCTCTTACAAAACAAACTGCCCAAGGGCTATCATGGAACCACCAGGCAAAACATGCGTTAAAAAGAAGCGGGTGGTTGTTCTTCTGGGGTGTGCTGGATTATGCCGTGAGGGGAGATCATTTATCGTTTGAACTTTGGGATGTTCTAACGCAATTGTCGTTTACCATGCTGGTAGCATTTCTCATCTTTAGATGGAAAACCGCTTACCAGTTAATTTTCAGCGTCGGATTATTGATACTTATTGAATGCCTTTACCGATTAATAAAAGTACCAGGCTTCGATCAGCCATTTACAGACCAGCATAATTTTGGCAATTATGTTGATATGATCTTAATGAACAAGATCAACAATGGTGGTTGGGTAGCTATCAATTGTATTCCGACTGCGGCTCACACTATTTGGGGAGCCGTTGCAGGCAAATGGTTACTCTCCATTGCCGATCGAAAAACAAAAATCAGCTATATAGTAATTTTTGGATTCGTTACTTTGGCGCTTGGGTATACACTGGACCTAACAGGTATAACGCCCATCATTAAACGAATTGCTACCACCTCTTTTACACTTGTCTCCGGGGGCTATTGTTTGCTCGCCTTGGCATTTCTCTACTTTTGGATTGATGTATTGAATCATAAGCGATGGCTTCTTTTTTTCACTATTGTAGGAATGAATTCCATCTTTATTTATCTCTTCTTTGAAATAGTAGTAAGCAGGTGGCTTTTCACTTATATCAGTACCATTGTGAACGGAGTTATTTCACCCACTGGCATCTCCGAAACAACGATACTTTTTATCACGTCATTTACCATATTTATTTTTGAATGGCTGTTATGTTATTGGCTGTATCAGAAAAAAATATTTTTTAAGTTATAGGCGAAGGAATCTTTCTGAAGCTGGCACAAGAAGCGAATTCTTGTCTTGTTAATTGGTGACAAAGAGGACAAAAATAGTTGGTAAAATCTTTTGAAAGGTTGTACTGGAAAGGGTTTCAATGAAGTAAATTGAAACCCTTTTCAATTTCGGATATTATGACAAAAAAAATCTTGCTGGGGTTGCGGTAGTAATAAAGT
>NZ_JBMQQG010000178.1:0-43315 GCF_057362405.1 Ginsengibacter sp. | reverse complement strand
ACTTTATTACTACCGCAACCCCAGCAAGATTTTTTTTGTCATAATATCCGAAATTGAAAAGGGTTTCAATTTACTTCATTGAAACCCTTTCCAGTACAACCTTTCAAAAGATTTTACCAACTATTTTTGTCCTCTTTGTCCTAAAGAAAAACGCGAAAAAATAATAGTAGCCAATTTAAAGAATAGCTGCCAGGGTAAACAGCCCACGATATCTGATACGAAATTTTTTGTATGCCATCAAATGCCAAATGGGGCATCGGCGCCAACCTTAGATATCATTAATAAAATAGGTAATCCATTATCTGCAAAATAGGGAATAGCCCTGTCATCCGGTATGAATTGCATGCGCAAATTTGCAATTATTAATTATATCTGGAATTGTTGATCAATAAATATCTAAAAATGATAGCCAGGCTTTTAGCAGCATTTGCATTGCTCTTTTCTTTTTCAACATCGTTTTGTCAATGGACAAGAGTTCAACAAATACCCCCCGGTTTTATCGCTACCCTTTATCATAAGGACAATATTCTTTATGCAGGCGGAGCAAATATCATTTATTTCAGCAGGGACCAGGGATTAACCTGGGATTCTACAAGTACTATTCCGGAGTTTATTTTGGTCACCAGTATTATAGTTTTTAAAAATGAATTGTATGCCGCTGCTGCAAACAGAGGTGTACTCAAAAGCCCGGATGGCGGTGCAACTTGGCAAAAAATATCTTCGGGTAAAGACACATTGGATGTCTCTGATTTCTGTGAATTCCGGGGAGATTTATATGCCTCTACGTTCTCAAATTCCATTTACAAATTGGATCCGGTAACTCGCAATAAATGGTCGCCATTCAGTAAAGGCATTGGTAGTTTAAGCCTGGCTGCCGCCTCTCTGATAAGCAACGGCAATGCAATGATTGCAGGCACGTTAAATAATGGCCTTTATGATTACCTCGCTCCAGGTTCTGATACATGGGAGGAACGAATGCTTCCCCCTCCGGTGAGTGTTAATGAAGGCGTCTTTTATTTTATTAATGCGCACGATACTTTGATTTGGCCCGGCCGCACCGGCATTTTTTATATGAGTACCGACGGCGGGCTAAACTGGAATCATTTTGGGAACCGGCTTACGACAGGTAACAATTCGATCGTGAATGCAAAGCAGGCATTGCTCGTGTCAAGGTACTTTTTTGATGGTGCTAATTTTATCAATGCCTTTTATTATCTAAAAAAAGACTCATTGCAGAGTCCTTTTGTGAACTTCAGTGTTGTTCCCAATCTCTTTACCTGGAAAATTGATATCCTCGGAGATAAACTTTGGGACGCTACTGACAAGGGACTTTTTTTTATGCATTTGGCCGATTTACCGGGGATAACCGCGGTTGATGATTCGGTTCCTACTGTACTGCCGTTGCATTTTATTTCTTTTACTTCAAACTGCGAAACCAATAAAGTAACGCTTACCTGGAAAACAGCGCAAGCACATAACAGCAGTCATTTCAATATTGAAAAAAGCGCCGATGGTATCACATGGACACTAATTGGCAGTTTATCTGTAACTGCAAACAGCGCTACGGAAAGAAGTTATTCTTTTACCGACAATACTCCTTTGCAAGATAATTCTTATCGCATTGTTGAATACGACCCTGATGGAAAAGTGCAATACAGTAAAATATTAGAGCCATCTTGTAATGCAGCGGAAAAATTTAAGATATGGCCAAATCCGGTTCACGATATCGTATTTATTACTATTGTTACCGGCAACGAATCGGCGGCATTAATTAAAGTGATTGATGCGAACGGAGCAATGATGAAATTAAAAAAGGTAGTTGCCAAAAAAGGCTCTAATAAGTTTAGTATAGATGTAAATTCGCTTGCAAGTGGCATCTATTTTCTAACGGTATCCTGGGCAAATGGACAAGAAGACAACGTAATCCGGCTATTTAAAAAATAGAAACAATAAGCGACCATATCTTTATTTTAATATACTAACCCATAAATATGTTGATACTTATTGCCGGGCCATATAGAAGCGGCACAAATGATGAGCCCCAAATAATGCAACAAAATCTGGCCAATCTTGAATCGGTTGCATTACCGCTGTTTAGAAAAGGACACATTCCCATGATAGGCGAATGGGTAGCTTTACCGCTCATTCACCTCGCTGGCTCCACCAGGCCCGGTGATAAAGCATGGGAAGAAATACAATACCCCGTGGCACACGGACTTCTTGAAAAATGCGATGCAGTTTTTCGCATTGCCGGACCTTCAAAAGGTGCAGATGAGGATGTGAGACTCGCAACGGAAAGGGGATTGCAAATTTATTACCATTTGGAGGATGTGCCGGATGCAAAATAGCATAACCTGTTCAAATAGAATAAAAAAGACAATTCAGAGCGGTAACACCTTTCATTAAGTAACGGTGACCCGTATATGAAATCAACCTAATGCTGTTGTCAATTTGCAATCACTTCTTTAAACACTCCCTTAAGTCAGTTTATCAGCAGGTATGCCATAAAAAGGTGCAGGCGAGATAACCTTACTACTATACTTAATCCGTTAATACAAAAGTTGATTTAGATTATTTAGGGAATACTTTATGATAAATGGGGAACACCTCTTAGATCATTCGATCACGCTATCTGCATATTTGTATTAATTATTCATCATTAAAAATTAATACATGAAAAAATTTGTTGTAGAAAGAAACCTGCCAGGCGCAGGCAATCTTTCAGCAGAAGAATTACAGGCTATTTCACAAACTTCCTGCGAAGTTATTGACCAATTGGGCAAGCCGTATCACTGGATACAATCTTTTATAGCAGGCGATAAAATTTACTGTATACACATTGCAGAAAGTGAAGAGGTGATACGTGAACATGCCAGGCTCGGCAGGTTCCCAATAAATACGGTATCTGAAGTGCAGGCCATAATAGATCCGCTTACCGCTAATGCTAACAAATGAAAAGAATACTAAGCAGGTAATCATTAATTATTTCAATTAATCCAGGCTTATCCGGATTTAGATAACAATCTATTTGGGATCTGATAAAAGATTTTAAACCGTTTCTGCCTGACCAAAGCCCGGATATAAAGAAACCTTTATACCGGGCCTTGATTCACAAATGCAATTAATAAATGAATCTAATCAAATTTATCAGGCGAATTTTTCTCAAGAATAAAAACCAAACCAATTTTTATTCTCAAGCCATTGCCGAAGGAATAAAGGATGCCGTTGAGGAATTGGGATACAGTTTGGGGCTGGACGAAAAACTGTGAGGCATTCGATTTTACATCAAGAAATCGTTAGCCCTCTGTCATAATAACCATAATGAAATCTTCAATACATTAAAATGGGGAATCTTTAGTCCATAAATAGGGAATACCCCCTATTATCGTGTAGAAGTAATGATTACAATTTTGTAAATGTGATTTCTTAATAAATTCTTGATATGAAAAAAGCACTCAATCAAAAACAGAATATTTTGAAACGAATAGCGATAGACATGGATGGTGTGTTGGCCGACGTGTACAGCCAATATATTAAAATGCATTTTGAAGAATCAGGGCAGTTAATAACGCTTGAAGACACAATTGGGAAAACGGAAGTTGAAGCCTTCCCTTATGTTGCAAAACATATTAATCTATGTGGTTTTTTTCGCACGTTACCAATGATAATCGGAGCCCGGGAACATATTAAAACCATAAATGAAAATTATGATTTATTCATTGTATCTGCAGCGATGCAGTTTCCATTGAGTCTTAATGAAAAAAAATTATGGATTAGTGAAAACTTTCCTTTTATTAAGTGGGAGCAAATCGTCTTTTGTGGCTCAAAAGAAATTATTAATGCCGACATAATGATCGATGATCATTTCAAAAACCTTGATTATTTTACCGGCGAAACTTTACTATTTACACAACCACATAACCAGCTGGCCAATCCAGGCAGACATCGTCGCGTAGATACATGGGATAAGATCGGCGAGATTTTGTTTTCCTGATCAACGATCTATCCACGGAAGGCGCCAATTACGCAAAATATCACACGCACTAATCTAACATTCAAAAAGAATTCGTGAACACACATAACCTCCGACAATTTGATCTTGTGAAAATGATTGCGAACCAATTAGCTGAAAAATTTATTCAACCACTATTTGCATCGATTAAAGAAATAAATTATTCAACCCAGGTTGGGGGACTTGCAGAAATTCTCGGCTGGGCTGAAGAGTTTTATGATCAGTATCATAACAAAATTATCGATTGGGAAACATTCCGCAACGGGAAGGATAACACTTATAACGTGGAAACTTTACATGATTTGATTGTTGCTTTTGGCCAGCAGAAACTAAAAATGTTCTATGATCAAAATGCGAATCATGCAACTTATTTTATTGAAAAATATTCAGCAGTTATTAATGAACCCGTAGACGAAAAATTTTATTATTCACCTGAGGAATATATCAATGAGTAATCAAAGCAGAACCAATAAATAAAACTCAGCCGCCCTTACAGCTTATTCGGCTACCATCAAAACTAAACACCTATAAAAATTAATATGTTGACCGGGAATTTAGAAACTTTTATCGATGTTGGCGAAAGAAGTGTTTTACCAATAAATATGAGGCTTTGCCTGCCTACTTTTAAAGGATTTATTATTTTGAAGCTTGAAGATATAGTGTATTGCGAAGCCCAAAGGAGCTACACTATTTTTCATCTTGCTAATAATAAAACGATGACGATTTCAAAACCTTTATTTGACTATGACAAGTTACTCGCGGGAACAACATTCTTTCGCATACATAAATCATTTCTCATTAATCTTTTTCATGCAAAGGAGTATATACGCGGTGATGGTGGCACTCTTATCATGAGCAATGGAGCGGACATTGAAGTAAGTCGACGCAAGAAAGATCAATTCCTTTCAAAAGTGAAAGAATCTTTTTTTATTCACGATAATAATTAATTGCAGTAATTATTAAGGTCGCTTTATCCCGGTAGACGGTAACTTAATTTAGAGACACTCCATGAGCTGCCAGGTACAGCGCATTCAATTCGGTCAATCATAATCATGCACATCTGGGTTCTTAGGCAATTTCCCAAAAGTAAATTTAATGAAGTATCTACAGACCGCTTTTTTAACGGCTTGTTTCTTAAATTGAATTTTATACAAAAGAAACGGCCCTCCCCCGGAGAGCCGTATCGTTTTGTATATTCTTGATTATTGTTTAATAAGATATCCAAAAATGCCATCAGCTTCATGGTCTGGCCCTGCCGTAAAATACAATCTGTGCGGATCGATGTTTGTAGACGAGGGCGCGAAAGAAAGTGCCCAAAGCCCATCTATTACTATTGTTTGATCATGGCTTTGAAGTTGGCCTAAGAACGTAGCGTCCTCACTATAAACATTAATACGCCCGTCTCCGAAATTACCAATCAATATTACCGGATCTTTCGGATCACGATTTACGCTGCTTTCGTTACTGCTTATTCCTCCTTTAACATTTGTAATCATATCCTTGTTTTCCAAAAAACTTCCTGGTGCAGAGGTCACACCCCATGGGATGTTGAGTGTTCCTTTTGAGGCAAATCTTTTCACAAAAGAACCGTCTGTATTGAACACGCTTACATATCCTTTACCAGCTCCTGCAATACCATGTCCCGCGGTACTGCCGGAAGTACTCAGCTCAGCATACATCACGAAAAGATAGTCGCCCACCGCCTGGATATTATAGGGAGAATACGTTTCTGGCAGTCCGGGATCTGTAAAAGACATTGGAATGCGATGGAATGCAGTGTCCCAAACATCAATTCTTTTAGCACCAAAGTTGGCTCCATAAATGAAGTTGTGGCCAGCATTTACACCAATTGCAAGGCCCGTGTAACTGTTACCCGCAGCGGCTTTAAGACGTTGGGCATTATTACCAGAGGCACCGTTCCAGCCGGATAGAACCCCATCGAAGCCCGTAAAAAGAAACAAAGAAGGACCATTAGGTAAATTAAACCCCTGGCCTCCGCTAAATACAATGCCGCAAGGCAGACCGCCAATTGTATCCGCCGGCGATGGTATGTTTACGGGAGTTCGCACGATGGTCCCTTCGGCGCTATAAAGTTCGCTCACGTGGCCACCGACAGAATTTACCCAGGCTATACCATTAGGAGACCATGCAATGCCAAACGCATTTAGTAGTGTTGGATCAACAGTCACCGGTTGATATTCCGATGTATTGGCTACAAGGTTTACCTGCTTAAAATTCTTAAGGTCAGCAGGATGGATGGCTGGCTTGTGACACCCAATGGAAACTGCCAGCAATGTAATTGCAGGCAGCAAAAATGCCTGCGGCTTCAAAATTAAACGTGTTTGTTTTTTAGTTTTCATGCTTGAAAATTTTTTATTTTAATAATATAATCTACGGGCAGCGCATCGCTTTTATCCAATGCTATTGCAGTTAAAAAATGATCAAAAAACAACATCGGTGCGCACCGGGTCGATTGCTTAATGAAATAATTGCAATTGGTAGAAGAGTCAATGGATCCAAAAGACAATGCGTCTTCGCTTGCAAGATCGACTCAACCTTCCTTAAACTGTTTTGCAAACCTATATACTCAGGTATCCGTTTGGAGGTATCTTCTTCCAAACGACGAGTATCATCTTCCGAACGGGACTTTTCAAACTGGTGAGACAGCTATAAAAAAATCAGCGAAACCTCCGTCGCTGGCATTTCGCAAAGCCAACAGGACTTAATAGTAGTAGTAATTCTGCAGGCGTTTATGTGAGTTTTAAAATGGGGAATCAATCACGCTTAAATAGGGAATACACCTGTTATCACGCAGGCAAAGTCTCTACAATTTTGTAGTCGCGCAAAATTATTCGAAATGGCAAGCAGGACCTGGACTAAGAACCGATCAATCGGGAGAGAGGGCTAGGCCATGCTTAATTATAACGTAGTGGGTTACACGAATCTTAAATATCAAAATACCGTTCATTGATAACTTTTTAAAGGCAACACCATCCACAACACAATTATAAATTCAATGCGGAAAAATAAATTTTCGTTACTACTTTCAATAATGAGTTTTTGCATCGTTAACTGTCGGTCATTGAATGCTCAGTCCAGTTTTCACAGAATAGGGAAAAATGTGAACGAAAATTTTTTACAATCTGCCCGTGTTGCCCTCTTAAGACCAACACAAGCTGTTTTCGGTCAAACCAGATTTTCAGATGTTGGTGATCATGAAGATAAAAGTCCTCTCATTGAATATTCTCATTTCCCAAAAAACAGAATTCATAATTTAGGCCACGTCTTAAGCTTATCGGCAAGTAGTTTTAAAAATGAAAAATTTGCCACCACTATTATTTCACTCCCAGTCAATGTAGCCAGGCGGGTGAGGCTCCAGGTAAATATGGGTTACGATTGGCAAGTTAAAAAAATGGATGGGAATGCGCCGTACCGATTTCACATTTCAGATTATAATATAAACGCAAGCCGGCTCTTCAAATTGTCGAAAGATTTTTCTTTGAAATTAACCGGGCTCTATTCTTCAATCGGTTTTTTACCTGCCTATTAAGTTTACTAACGATCATAAAATAGGGAATATTTTATAAATAAATAGGGAATATTCCTGTATTCCGGTAAAGACAATTCCGGCATTTTTGTTATTGCAAATTATTTTAAAACAAGGATAAGGGAATAATGATGGCTTTCAAAAACAATGGTACTAATTATATCAATTCAATAAGCAAAGAAGAGCCTAATGAGGCGTTAGTAAATTTTAACAGGCCGATAAAAACTTCGGCAACAAACTTCGGCAACAAATTTTCAGACAGCTACGAGGATCTGATTTTCGGGCGAAAAAAAAAGAGACTTTTAGTAAAAAAAGGTAATGAAATTATTCCGCTGCGTTTGGAAGATATTGTTTTGATTTATACCCAAAATAAACTGGTGTTTGTCATTGACCAATTTTTAACCAAATATATCTGCGATAAATCCCTTGCCGAACTTGATGAGCAAATGGACAGCGCCATTTTTTTTCGTGCTAATCGCCAGTATCTCGTCAACATAAATTACATCAGAAGCTTCAAGCCTTATGAAAGAGTTAAGTTGATGATTGGTCTTACCATTCGGGAAATAAATCATTCAATCGTTATCAGCCAGGAAACAGCACCGGCATTTAAGAGATGGATATTAGACGCATAGGAGAAATTAAAAATTTATGCTCCTATTGTAGTTGACTATCATTTTTTGAAGTTGATGTTGATAAGTTATGACACATCAATCATCACAAAATGAACAATAAGCAATTGGATAACATTCTCGGAGGCTTCCGATATATAGCAGGCTTATAGGTCAGTTTTAAATTTATATGTAACGGAAAGATTTTCACACGCGGAATTCGCCGAAAAATTAACAATCTCTGAGGGTGCGCTAAAAAGCAATTCACTTAAAGCAAACAAAACCTGCAACAGATTTTGAGAAAAAGGCCTATCATCAACTATGAAAGCAACCTTTGCTGATGCTGTGACGGGGTTGTTACCCGTGATTTACCACCAATAAAAATACCCGGAAGCGTTCGTTTCTTAACGGGACGCTTCCGGGTATTAAAATATTTTCAATTAAATATACTTCAGTTACTTATTCACCTTCTTTAACTTTTAAAACGTATGCAGGCAACAAACCATGTGCTTCTTTATGTGTTTGTATTACTGAGTTTGAATCCTTAGCCTGCGATAAACACATAACCACTCCCTCTTTTTCGTCCACCCAATAGTTAATAAAATTCACGCCATATTTGTTCTCTACCGCCAGGTCTTTTTGGTGGGCGCCTGCCACATCTTTTGCTGTTACATTTCCTTTACCTAAATAATGAACATCAAGAAAATAATTTTTTTCGCCGGTGATTGTTGATGGACTTCCGTCCGTAACCTTATAAATATTCTGAGGCAATAATCCATGGGCTTCAGCATGTGTCTTCCTTATCGATCCGGAGTCAGGAGCGGACGAAAGACAATAGACTAATCCCTTGTCTTCATCTACCCAATATTTAATAAAGTGTACGCCGAATTTTTTTTCGGTCGCTAAATCTTTAGCATGCGCTTTCGCTACATCTTCATATTTTACTTTACCTGGTTCCAATTGATGAACATCTATATAAAGATTTTCATTTTTTGTTTTACTGATAGTTTTTCCCTTGCTTGTTTGAGCCATCATATTAAGCGGTATAAATGCAAGTGCAGAGAAAGTTAATGATACCATGATCATTTTCATAATTAATAATTTTAAAATTTTTAAATATTGATTTCACTGCAAAACAACTTTCTATCCAGGACGATTTAATAAGAGGTTTTCCCTATTTTAAAATAGATGCATCCTCGTTTTACTTTTCGAAATACCAGGTAACATATTACTTTAGAAATGCAAACAAAAATTGCATTCACTCCCAATCAATGTAAAGCTGGTGCAAATTTTTCATGCTCCGCAAAAACAATTGGCAATAATTTTTTTGAATAGTAAAATGGGGAACATTAAAACGATAAATAGGGAATTCCTCTAACAAGAAGCGGAGATAGTCGATGCAAATTTGCATTCATTAATCACCTTAAAGATTATGCGATGAAGAAATATAACAAGAGTATTCAGCAACATTCGAAAAAATTAAGCTAAGTAAAATGAACAAGATAACTTTTTTCCTATACTGCATATTTTTAGTACTGAGTATAACGTCGTGCAAAAAGTATACTAACGGTCCTATAAATGATCGCGATTCCCGGGGAGTAATTCGATTCAATTTATTTACGACCAAAGATTTTTCAAACAGCCAGGGCAACATTTCCTTCAGTGTATTTATTAACGATTCAACAAAGGTGCTCTGGGACTCAACGCTGCCGCCGATGCAAATAAAAGATATCCCGGACTCAGCAAATGCATTAATGATAGAAAAACAAGTACCTGAACATAGTAATTCATTATTAAAAGTCGGCTTTCGTTATATCATAGATAACGTTGGGCACGCAGGGTATGTTGATTCAAGTAATGCGGGGCAAATATTAAAAATTGTCAGTTTCAATTTTCAATAAAAACATCTAACAGCAAGTAAACAAACATTAAATCAATTTTTTAAACAAACATTAAATCATTTAACAAATCATGAAAACAATTATCGTAACAATTTCCTTTATCATGCTGGGATTAACAGCGGCATTTGCGGATGGCACACCTGAAGTAGACAGCAGAATACAAATTGCACTAAACAAACAATTTGCAGGATGCGAATCGGTAACATGGACCAAAGTGAAAGATTATCAACAAGCAACGTTTGTCTTCCACGAAAGCCTTGTAGTAGCCTATTTCAACGAAGACGGCGACCTCCTTGGCTCCGCACGTAATATCATTGTGGACCACCTGCCTCTTTCTGTATTGCAATCTTTCGACAAACATTTAGCAGGTTTTGAAATTTTCGAGATAACGGAGATCACAAATGCAGAAGGAACATCCTATTGGCTAACACTTGAAAAGGGTAATAAAAGATATCATGCTAAAACAGATGTCAACGGCCAGATTATTCGTT
This sequence comes from Ginsengibacter sp., assembly GCF_057362405.1. Classification (NCBI taxonomy): domain Bacteria; kingdom Pseudomonadati; phylum Bacteroidota; class Chitinophagia; order Chitinophagales; family Chitinophagaceae; genus Ginsengibacter; species Ginsengibacter sp. The sequence continues at coordinate 32,756 of NZ_JBMQQG010000178.1, read as the reverse complement.
TTTCTTCAATTAAGCAGAAGCCATAACCCGGAATCCTGAACATCCTTTTTGTTTGCCCTTTTAAAAGGGCAATACAAATTTTAAAATCGTTTACATAAAATCGATATATGAACAAAATATTTTTCAAAGGCATTTTATTGTCCTTAACAGTTCTTATATTTATCAGCTGTAAAAAAAATAGTACAGTCGACACCGTTATATTAAGAAAAGATATCAATCTTTCATCTAACGCTCAATTTGGTAAATATTTATCAACCCGTGCAGGGCTTACTCTGTACATGTTCGCAAATGATGCAGACGGGAACAGCTCATGCAACGGGGGCTGCGAAAACTTCTGGCCTGCATTTAATATTGACCTGGTAACGGCCCAACTTGATACCGGTTTGGTAAAGGCTGACTTCTCCACTATTACCAACACAGGCGGGAAAAAACAAATTACCTATAAAGGATGGCCGTTGTATACATACTCTCCTTTATATACTAATGGAAGCGGGGTTACCCGTAACGTGCCGGAAGCACCGGGATCGACAAGTGGTGATGGGGTTGACGAAACATGGTTTATTGCTAAACCAGACTATAGCATTATGCTTGCTAATAAACAATTAATGGGTCTCGACGGCAATAATTATAAAAGTGACTATACCATTGGCACGGGGCAAACAAGATATTTTACTAACGGCAATGGCAGAACTATCTATACATTTTCAAATGATAGTTTCAACATCAACAAATTCACGAAGCCGGATTTATCGAATAACAATGTTTTTCCGATTTATGAACAGGAGAAAATAGTGGTCCCTTCTATTTTAAATAAAGCTTTGTTCGCAAATATTCATGTTGCAGGAAAAACACAAATGACTTATAAAGGTTGGCCCTTATACCATTTCGCGCAGGACAGCATGCGTGGCTTAACCCTTGCGGTTAGCGTACCTGCTCCAGGAAAATGGCCTGTGGCCGTTAAGGATATCACAGATCCGAAAAAATAAATCTGATACTCAATAATTCTTGAGATCCAGGGCAGGCGTTCATCGCAGTCCTGGATCTTATTTTATACGGATCAATTTAATATGCATTGTAAACAAATGCATAGCCAGATTAATTTTACATTAAAGTTTTCGGTATAAATACCCGGGGTTTAACATCAACTCTTTTGATCCGTAATAAAGCGCATTCTATTTTTGATATTTACAGGTAACCTCCAGCCGATTATTATCGGGATCTAACGTCTCAAACTCATAATATCCATCTCCCGTCTTTCTTGGTCCGCTTAATATTTTAAAACCATCCGTTTGCAATTGCTTTGCTTTTTCTTCAACTTCCTCGATAGTATCGACACCAAAAGCCAAATGGATGATCCCTTTGTGCTGAGCATCTATTGTATCATTTTTATTTGCGGGGATGTTGGGCATAAACATGATCTCAAGTCTTGCCCCTGATTTAAAAGTTAAAAAAAAACTTTGAAACCGGGTCTTCTCGTTGATGTATTTTTCATTGGAGATACCGTCGAAATATTTCGTGTAATAGTCCTTTAATTTTTCAAGATTTTCAGTCCATATAGCGACGTGTTCTAATGTCATATTATTCTTATTTATATTTTCTTAAAGATACAACCTGATTTTTTCAGCTTTTATATAAAAGTATTTCTAAAAATATTGTCTGTCAGTCATCCACCCGACAAACTAAAAACTCATCTTTTATTCTCTTTGCATAAACAATCTATCATAAAAAAATGGCAAGCGGAACCATTATATGCCCTCTATGCAAGGATACCGTTAGTAAGATGGTGTACCGCTTTCATCATGATAGCGAGCGAAGCGTAATTGAAAAGATAAAGCACGAGTTCCCTGAGTGGACTGTCAATGACGGCGCCTGTTCCCGTTGCGTGGATTTCTTTAATTCCGAGATTGTGATGAAGCAACAAGTACTTCCTTCAATCGGGCCGCATTTTTCTATTAAAACAATGGACGATTTCATTGTGATACCAACGGGGCTACGTCTTAATGCCGATCCGAGGTTTACCGGGAAAGGTGTCACCATTTGCTTTATTGACAGCGGTTTTTACCCGCATCCCGATTTAGTAATGAATAAGAAAAGAATAAAAAAATATATTGATATCAACCTCATGGAAACCGGCTCACAGGTCCTCCCCTTCCGGGAGGATTTAGATGGGGCTTCCCAATGGCATGGAACTATGACCAGCGTGGTGTGCGCAGGTGATGGATATTTAAGTAACGGTTTATATAAAGGAATTGCCAGTGATGCCGAACTGGTTTTGCTGAAAGTACAGGATGAAGACGGCCGGATATCCACGGAAAATATTTGCAAAGCATTGCAATGGATCTTAGAAAATCATGCGGGATATAATATCCGTATTGTGAATATGAGCATCAGCGACGATGAAGTTGCCTCTTATAAGGACAGCACAGTGGACCAGCTCGCTGAGAAATTAATTGAAAAAGGAATCAGCATTGTTGCTGCTGTTGGTAATGATGAAAACGGAATGATAAAACCCCCGGCAAATTCGCTGAACGTAATTGCAGTGGGTGGCGTGGACGATGAAAACATGCTGGAGGAGCCTTTATCAAAACTATATCATTCAACGTATGGCACAACAACAGACGGTCTTGTAAAACCCGAATTGGTTGCGCAGGCTATCTGGATTGCAGCGCCAATATTGCCTGGCACAAAAGAACAACAAGAATCTGAAACACTACATTACCTGTTACAGCTTGACGACGAAAATCTGAAGGAAGAATTACATGTATTGTTTTCCAAAACACAATTAGACAATGCTGTTTTGCAAACAGGAGATGCTAAGTATTTGCGTGAGATAATCATAAAACGAATCCGCACCTGCAAATATATTTCGCCCTATTACATGCACGTAGACGGCACTTCGTTTGCGGCACCGTTAGTAAGTTCGATAATTGCTCAACTGTTGGAAGTAAATCCCGGATTAACACCGGCGCAAATCAGAAGCATTCTTTTCTCTACAGCTAAGCGCATTGAGGGTGTTGCCGCAGAGCGCCAGGGCTTCGGTTATGTTCAGGCACGAAAAGCCATCATCAAAGTTTTGAAAAAAGAGTTCATTGCAAAAACGGTTGCTTCTCCTTATGTAAATCGTCAAAGAAATACAATTGAATTTTACACGCAAAGCGATTACGCATCGCAAATTTCCCTTGCAGGGAACTTTAATGAATGGACGCCTGATGTTCTGCTCATGGAGCCTTGCATGGACAGTTTATGGAAGATTGAAATACCTATGTTACCAGATGGTTCTTATCGATATAAATTTTTTGTCGACGAAAAAATGTGGATGGAAGATGTAGAGAATCCATACCGTGAGCCGGATGGCTTTATTGGATTCAACAGTATTTTAAGAATTGAAAACTAATACAATGGCTATAATTATTGTAAACATAATCCTAATGATTGTTGCAATCTACCTCTGTTGTGGATTTGTATTTGCAGTTCCTTTTGTTCTTAAGGGAGCCAATGCAATTGACGAAGGTGCGCATGAAACGACGTTGGGTTTTAAGATAATCATTATTCCTGCTACGATGGTTTTCTGGCCTCTTTTATTAAAGAAATGGATAGCATCCGCTAAAAATAAAAACAATGATTAGACAATTAAGAAGAAGGCATTTTCAAATATGGCTTGCGCTGCTAATATTAATACCAGCAGGAATTATTTCAGCAACAATCGTAATACCAAAGCCTGCAACCAACAGTCTATTGCAACCAAATAGTTCAGTTGCGTTACCCAACATTATTAAAACAATCAACAAAGAAAATTATACCGTAAGTCTTCGCGGCAACGATCAAACCCCCTCACAAATTGAATGGATCAACAAAACAGCATTGACGGTTCCAACAGCCGTTATCTACAAAACTATTGCAGGCAGGAAAGATGTTGAGAGCGGGGATCTTATCGGCAGAATTGAATCGAAGGGAACGTATCATTTTTATTTAAGAGAAGATTCGACTCACTATTATCATTTCATTTTATATGATTTTATCCATAAGCAAATAATTGACTCAATAAACCTTACACCATGAGCGCATCTTACAAGGCCGTTGGATGGAACCGGCAAAAGAAAATATACGACTGGATCATTTTTGGGTTCTGCGTTACCTATCTTGTCTTCTTTATTTCTTTAAATGTTGTATTCAATCCGCAGGTAACCTTTGAAACATTATTGGTTCGCTCTACCTCTACCCTGGCAGTTTTATTGCTGCATGTTATTTTAAGCATCGGGCCGCTCACAAGACTTAATGAAAAATTTCTTCCTTTATTATACAATCGCCGTCACCTTGGTGTTACGATGTTTTGCATCGCTGCGGTCCACGGAGTTTTTGGTATCATTCATTTTCATTCCTTGGGAAATGTAAATCCAATAGTCTCACTGCTCACATCCAATACGAGATTTAATTCACTTGCATCGTTCCCATTCCAGGCATTGGGTTTCTGCGCTTTGTTGATTTTCTTTTTAATGGCCATTACCAGTCACGATTTCTGGTTGCATAATCTTACCCCCAAAGTGTGGAAGACGCTTCACATGGGCGTTTATGTTGCCTACTTTTTAATTGTGATGCACGTGATGCTGGGTGTTATACAATATGAAACCAATCCTGTTTTTATCATCATCCTTGCATTGGGTTCCGCAACACTTATCACGCTTCATCTCATTGCTGGTTACAAAGAGGTAAAAAAAGATAATGTAAAATATGATGTATCAAAAGAAGGATATGTAATGGTATGCGATGTAAATGATATTGAAGAAGACCGGGCAAAAATGTTTTGCATTGACAAAGAAAGAATTGCTGTTTATAAAACACAGGGGAAATTATTTGCAGTAAATAATGTATGCAAGCACCAGAATGGGCCATTGGGTGAAGGAAAAATTTTAGACGGATGCATTACCTGTCCGTGGCACGGCTACCAATACCTTCCGCAAAACGGCCAGTCTCCCCCACCCTTTAAGGAAAGAGTCAGCACCTATGATGTGAAAATTGAGAATGATAAAGTATGGGTACATCCTTCCGCTTACCCCGAAGGAACGGAAAGACCAGGAGCAGTGATAGCAATTAAATCAAACATTGGAAAATTAAAAATGCAATTATGAACAAGAGTGAATTTTATATAGGCTGGATGCCGAAGGCTCCGGATAAATTTGCAAAGCACGTAAAAAAAGTAGTGCTGATTTTAGCTTTACTGATAATAACCATTAGTGTTGTCTTGGCATTGTCTCAAAAAAAGTTTGATACGGGTAATTTTGAATTTGGAACGCTAACAGAAGTAAAAGGCATTCTTTCAAAAACTCCGGTGCCGAATCTCAAAATTATTGGTGGCAAAGATATCTGGGGAAATCCAACTTATATCACCGCCATTTTGGTGGGTTATGGTAAACATGGCGCTGACGGAATTATCAGTGATCTTGAAAAAGAAAATAGAACATCGTTGGAAAAAAAGGAAATTACAGTAAAAGGAACTTTGTTGTATAATGATGGGAAACTGGTTATCCAAATTGCTGTCCAGGACAAACCGCTTGTGCGTATAGGCGACATCGTCAGTTCTGCTGACCTGGTACCACATGTAAAAAATCTTGGGGTCCAAAAAGTAAAGGGAGAAATTATTGACCCCAAATGTTATTTTGGAGTAATGAAACCTGGCCTGGGTAAGCCGCACAGGGACTGTGCCATCCGGTGTATTCTCGGTGGAATAACGCCGTTATTGCATGTTCAAAATTCACATGGAGAAACTATTTATTATATAATCGTCGGCCCTAATGGTGAAAGAATGAATGAAGCGGTACGGGATTATGTTGCGGAACCTATTGAATTAACAGGCAAACTTGTCCAATATGATGACTGGATCGTTATGTATGTAAATAGCACAAATAGTCCGATACATTATGATGTTAAAGAATGCACAACTGGCTGTTGTAAATGACATGGCCTAAAGAAGTTTAGTAAATTTAACGAATGAAAGAAAAATTAAAAGTTCTGGCGATACCAGGAAGTCTCCGTAAAAATTCTTCGGCTGCATTTATCCTACAATATATCATTAAATCTTTTCCCCAATCAATTGATTTTACTTTATATGAAGGGATAGGTAATCTTCCTCATTTCGATGACAGCGACATTGTGAGTAACGAGGTAACTTCATTTAGAAAACTGCTGCGGGAAAGTAACGGTATCGTTATATGTCAACCGGAATATGCGTTCGGAGTTGCGGGTTCATTAAAAAATGCATTAGACTGGACGGTATCTTCCGGCGAATTGGTTAACAAACCTGTTGCCTTGATTACCGCAGCTACCGGGGGCGACAAAGCACATGCAGCTATGCTGCTTACGCTTAAAGCGTTGTCATCAAAAGTGGGAAATGCCGCCTTACTAATCCCTTTTGTACGGACAAAGTTGAATGATAAAGGAAAAGTAGTCAATCCCGAAACGAATCGATCACTAACGGCTGTCGTAGACGCACTTGTTAAAACAATTCGAAAAGCTAAAAAGCAGGAGAGTTTACAGGATTAAACCTTTCCGTTATTGCGCATTTGCATATATAGGATTATTTGCAATTTGTTCTTTTATCGTGGAAGGATTCATATATTTTTCTCTTAACATTGGTCCTTTATCTATATTAACCGAGCCGGTCCAGTTCTCACAATGCATTGTTGTTCGTATGAAACTGCTCCATGCTAATAGCTGGTAGCCGAGACCGTGAGCGATACAAAGGCTGTCGGTCCTGCGTTCAAACTTGTCAAGGAACTGTTGGGAAAGATGACCTGCCGCAATTCGAACTAATCCAAAGAATTTCTTGGAATCAAAGTCTGCCACATGACTCAGCTCATGACCTATAATACCAACCTGGGCATTAAAAGGCAAATTCTTTAATTGAAGCGGAACTAATATTTTTTCAGAACTATCACTAATAGTAATTACATACTTCCTGGAGCTGTGGCGTTGCAATATGCTTGTTGCTGTTGGAATGGTTGAAAAAGAAGTGTTGGTATGTTTGAACCTGAATTCAATATCGGTATTGACTAACTCAGGAAAATAGCTTAGCGCCAGGAGAATTTGTTTTTCATATTGGGGAGGAATCGTTTTATTTCGACCTATTGCGTTTTTTAAAGCTACATAGTCAGCGTCAGAATATATTCCGGGAGTAAATGATTTTACAGGGCCCTGGCCAAAGCCAAAAAACGGTATTACGAAGCAGCATAAGAAACCAACACAATAACACACTAAACGCTTTTCGTTTTTCATTCAGACGATTAGTTTAAATTCATCGCATGCAGATGTACTTTACGCTTTTTGTACAATTCGAACACTGCTTCCACAATATCTCTTGCTACTTCATTTTTGTGCTTTAAAGAAAATTGTTTTTGAGTAAAATCCTTTGTAATGATCGTTATCTTATTGGTATCAAAGCCAAAGGTAGCTTTGTTATCATTCATAGAGTTCAATATAACCATATCAAAATTCTTTTTTATCAGTTTGCCGGTAGCATGTGTTAATTCATCATTTGTTTCCAGGGCAAAACCAATCGATAACTGGCGGGATGATTTTATCTTACCAAATTCATAAGCGATATCCACATTCTTTACCATTTTGATCGTGAAAGATGGTTCATCTTTTTTTATTTTATTTTTTGCGATGTGCTCCGGTCTATAATCCGCAACTGCTGCTGCAAATACAGCTATATCAACCTCTTCAAAATAATTGCAGCAGGCAAGATCCATCTCTAGTGCAGAATTGACTTTTATCAACGTTAGTTGCGGATGTTGCAGCTCTATGCTGACAGGACCGGACACTAAAAAAACCTCGGCACCCTGTTGTAAAAATTGCTCAGCGATAGCATAACCCATCTTACCGCTTGAATGATTGCTGATGTAACGAACAGGATCAATAGCTTCTCTTGTTGGGCCTGCTGTGATAAGTACTTTCTTATTCCTAAAAATGTTCTGCATCATATTCATGGCTTTTATTATGAACAATGTTATTAAGCATAAATATCTTTTAAAAGGAAATCTGAAAATGTCCGTTGTTTTACAAGAACAAAAAGATTTCTTAACAGGCAATTTATATTTTCCATGTATGAGTGAAACTGGCCACGTTAGGCAACAGATCAACCATTGCATGAAGCGACATCACCAGGTACAAATTCCTTGTCTTTGCCCAAACAATTCCCAGGAAGATGCCGGCAACGGACATGTTCACGATGCAGTAGCAAGTCCAAAACCATATCGGCAATTGTTCTGTAATGCCTTCGCTCTGCGAGCCCCGTAAATAAAGGCCCGGCACATGCACCAGCCCAAAAATTAACCCGGTAATTAAAATACCTCCCCACTGAGATTTTATGATTACCGTCAGTCTCGATTGCAAAAGAGCCCGGAAAAAAAATTCTTCCACAAGCCCGACTTCGATGAACAACCATAAGAAAGTAAGCGGTAGGCCAGTAAGTAGTTGGACCAGGTTAAAGCTTCCATCCCGCAATGGTTGCGCTCCGCCGCTAAAAAAATATTCAAAAAGTAAAATGCAAAGAGACATCACTGAAAAAATAAGCATGTTTCTCTTTGTAAAAATCTTGCGCAATGGAATTCGCAAACCAAAATCAACTATCTTAAAACCAAATGAGCGATATACCAGGAAAGGCACTATTACAAACACTAATAGCTTTCTAACGATTACTATAAAGAATTGCCATTGCCCATTCTGTTGAATATCTTTTGCAAATAAATTATTTATAAAAGTTCCGCCGTAGGTAATGTATATGATAATCCAGCCAATCAATGACAATAATATTATACTTTCATTTTTATGTGCAGGTTTGTCTGGCAAGAATGGTTGAATATTTTTTGTAAGCAGCCACGCAATAAACGAAAAGCCTATACCTACAGATAACATGGTAGTTACTAAATCAGGAAAGGAAAGTTTATAAATAAATATTGCAGTTAGAAAAGCAATCACATAGATGAAAAAAAAAGAGATCGCATATTTCCTTGTTGCATTGTTCATAAATTTATTTCAAAAGCTTCTGGAACATTTGATGCCTCCTAAAAATTGCATAGGAATTATTTATAGAGTAATCCAAATGATAAAAGTGCACCGATGAGATTTAACAGGCTGTGGGTAAGAATAGAAAGTCGTATGTCTTTTGTTTTCCAAACCAACCATGTCATTGGCAAAAGTGATAAAAAAAGGGTTAAATAAATATAAGGCTGCCAAAAATGATACAATGTAAAAAGAACAGCGTTCAAAGCAAATGCAGATATGCCCCAGTTATGCATTCGTGGAAGTAAATACCCGCGAAAATAGAACTCTTCAATAAATGGTGCCAAAAAACCATTCAGCAGTAAATTGAAAATTAGTGTAATTAAAATTTTATTCTTACCATACCCCGAAAGGCTCTGCCCGGTGTACCACGCGGGAAACCATTTCAATAACTTTTGACTAATAATGATATTCAAAGGTTGAGTACCGCCCCATACCAAAAAAGCAAATACCACAAGGCCAACAGAGTATAATATTAATTTGCTTATAGGAAGTTTTTGGTTGTATCTGTTCAGTTCAAAAATATTTTTTTTGTTTTCACTTTTTTTTGCACTAAACATGTGAACAACTAATAAAGGCACAGCAATCAATATAATTGAAAGTAACATTCCAAACTGCGGAGGAAACCCAAATTGCATTACGAATGGCGCCAAAAAAATAAATCCAATTGTAATGATAATTCCGGGATAAAGATGAAAGCTAATTGCATTAAACTTGCTTAACTGTTTCATGTTTTTCTGTTTGTTATGACATTTTATAATGCAGCATTCAGACTTCAATTCAGAGATTCTAATAGTTTATGCGTTATTATAAATTTTCAAAACAGGCTCACGAAGTGAGTTAGCTTCAGGTGTGCAATGCCAGTGTATAACATCTGCAATTGCCTCCGGTTTTACCCAGTCGTTAAAATCAGCGCCGGGTATTGATTTTCGGTTAAATGGCGTATCAATCGTGCTAGGCACTACCACGGTCGTAACCACATTTTTTCCTTTTGCCTCATCATTCATCAATTCGGCTAAACGAAAAACCAAAGATTTGGCGAGCCCGTACGCAACCATCCCCTTTCCATCTCTCGCATCAAGGCCGGGTTTTGATCCTATAATAAAAATTCTTCCATTATTTTTTTTCATCATCTGGAAGAATGCGGGGCGGGCAACATTATAGGCTGTCTCAAAGTTTAATTTATATTGTTTTAAAATATCCGCTGTTTTTGTTTCTTCAATTTTTCCTAATGCAAATCCGCCGACTGTTAGTACCGCTGCATCTATACTGCCATACTTTTCAGTAACAGTATCAACAAACTTTTGCGAATCATTTTCATCTGTCAGATCGACAACAACCTTCTCAAACTTATCAGCAGGATAATCCAAAGGAGTTTGGTCATTTGGTATAATCGTCCCCACTACATAATATCCGCCACAAATAAATTTTCTTATTACCGCCTGCCCCATATTTCCTGAGGCGCCTGTTACTATAGCTACTTTCATTTTGTTATTTTAAATTTTCGTTTACAGTTCCGCGTTAGGTCTATATTATTGCCAGCTAAATTTTCCACCGGTATTGATTCTTATTTTATATAAGCCGGTATGCGCAGTGAGGTATAATGTTTTCCCGTCTTCATCGCCCCAGGCCATATTTGCGGGGCGCTCTGGTGTTACTATTTTCCCTAACAATTTTGCATCGGGCGAAAGAATCCAAACGCCGCCCGGCGCTGACACAAAGAGATTTCCCTGTTTATCTACTTTCATTCCGTCCAACGCTTCATCATCTTCTGTAAAATTGAAGTCAAAAAATATCTTTCCATTTTTCAACGTTCCATCGGGCTGCACTTCATAGCGCCATAATGTTTTGGTGTGATGAATATCGCGGATATCCCAATTGGTTACATAAAAATATTTTTCATCGGGCGAAAATGCCAGGCCATTAGGGCCACCCAAATCTTTTGAAACCAGTTGCACCTTACCTTTTTTTATCATGAATACGCCCGAGTAATCCAGTTCTTTTCTTTTATCGTTAAAAAAATCCGGTAGGCCGTAAGGGGGATCAGTAAAATAAACTGTTCCATCACTTTTTAATACAATATCATTGGGGCTATTAAAACGTTTGCCATCGATCTTATCTGCCAGGACAGTTACCGGGCCTTTCTTCTCATACCTTACCACGCGGCGGTTACCATGTTGGTCAACAATCAATCTTCCTTCTTTATCTATAGTTAAACCATTAGAGCCTGGTTGCCCGTAATCACCAATATCTACACCTGTATATCCACTATGACTCATAAAAACAGAAACATCATGACTTAAGGGATCGTAACGATATATTACGTTTGTATTTGGGTCACTAAACAATAAATATCCATCGGGATGCCAAACGGGGCCTTCGGTAAAAGAGAACCCGTCTGCAACTTTTTCTACGTTTGTCCCCGGCGTTATGATGGTATTTAGCTTATCATCAATCGAATAAATTCTACCAATACTTTTCCAGTCTTTATTTGCTGGAAGCTCTCTATAAAAATCAATAACAGCATTGCGAACCCAGATATAATTTTCAGGTATCATTCCAAGCGGGCCATTAATACCAAGAACATCAATAGAAAATTTATCGCCCGGCATTGCATGATCCGTAAGAATAACACGATTGCGTGTGTTGTAGCCACTTATCACACCATTACCACTTTGGCCAAAGCCACGCGTCTGTTTACCATTAACCCATATTTCGCTATAATCATCTACCGTTATTTCAAACACAGCAGTGGAGCCATTTACAGCAAGTTTGCCTACGGTTTGAGGCAAGGTTACTTCAACCTTATACCAGGCTGCGGAAATTAATCCCATGCCCTCCCGCATTTCGAGATCCGTTGGTTTTATTGGAACCAGGCCATTGTCAAAATCAGAAGCATTTATTTGCGGATGCAAAGTGTGCGTACTTATTTTCATGCCGGTCGGATACAACTTCATCGCATCAGTGGCGCCGGCGCCCGGCGCCTTAAAACTTGCTTCTTCTATGTGAGCAGGTTGTGCAAACCATTTAGCATTTACTAACTGTGCACCTTCTATGGTTTTCAAATCTGCAATTGCGTCAGGCCTGCCATTGGCGAGTTGCCTCGTTTCCTGGCAGAAAACTAAGACTGATAATAACAAGAGAATAAGAATTATAACATAGATTCTTATTATTGAATATACTTTTATCATTGACTTATTAATTGTGATTGTTGTTAAGTAATTGTTTGATTAAGCACAATTTGTTTCCTCTTTATATTCAATTAATCAATTTTTATTTTGCTTCCGGCAATCGCGATGTCTTCATCCTGCTGGGCGCTGGCACTACCGCTCACGCCAATTGCACCAATAACTTCGTCACCATAAATAATAGGAACGCCGCCCTGCAAAAAAGTATGGCCTACTGTAATCAATGCTTGTCTTCCACCATTAATCGAATTTTCTAATTTAGAAGATGGCGCTTTAAATGTGGCTGCCGTATTTGCTTTTTTAATAGCTACTTCGGCGGAGGCTGCAAAGGTTCCATCCAACCTTTCCAGGTAAACTAGGTTGCCACCATTATCGACAACAGCGATGGAACTGCCGGGAGCGGATTTTTCTTTTGCGTACCTAACTGCTTCGGCTACCACCTTTTTTGCTGCATCAAGTGTAATATTTTTTGAAGTAATTGTTTGAGCAAAACACGCCGACGAGATGTACGCCACGAGGGCTAAAACCGATAATAATTTTTTCATATAAAATTTTTGAGTGAGTGATCAGTAATTTTTAATTCACCGAATTTTTTATTTTAGAACATTACTTCTTCAAAATAATTCTCGGGTAGTTTTGGGCCCTTACTTTTTATGTACGCTGCTCTTCTTGATCTTTTAGACATCTGAATTAAGCGAACCGCAATTATGATAGCAATGATTGCCCCAAGCGATATCGATAATATCATTTTAATTTCTGCGTCTGTTGCAATTTGTTTGCCGCCGTTTGCAGTTACCCTCGGCCAGTATCTGTCAGCCAATTTTAGATTTCCCTGCACATCATCATTCCAGCCCCGCACTGCTTTTTGATTGTGTTGAATTACCAGGCGGCCATTTACTATACTGAATGTTTTCACATCAATAGGAGCAGTCCTTCCTAACGATACCGCATAAGCGCACCATGCACCAAACTGGGGTTTGTACTTTTCGGGATTATTTTTAAAAAGATCAAGATGTTCTTGTGAAGCAAAATAGTAAGTGGCGTCTTCATAATTATATGAATAAGACGCATTTCCTTTAACGGGTTTGTTGTCTGTAAAGAATGCTACAGGATCATAACCGTTTATGATTACACCGTTTGCATCAACGTTATTTAAAAATTTCCCATGATATTTTTGGGCGTTTACATTAAGTGCAATAAAAGCGCAGAGTATTACAAACAGCATCATAGATACCATTCTCAGAGCCCGGCTTTTGTTTGTTTTTTCTTTAACCAATTCATTTAATTGCGATGTCATAATATTTGTTTTCATTTTATTAATAATTTTTCAGCAAAGAAATAGTAAGATGAAAGCCCCTGCTGTCGGTTACTTTACAATACTCATCGCAGACGATAAAAAAAGCCTGATAAATGTCAGGCTTCTTACAAATAGGAGATTGTAAAGACGGGATACTATTTAGAAGAAATTGTTGATGCGGTTGGAGCGGGCGCTTGCTTATCATACTTCACAGGTTTGCCTACATGGTCAGCAACTATGCCCGGCCAGTTTTTATCGGCCTTTACAGTATTGCCTTTAAGATCTTCATTAAAAAGATCGTACGCTTCTTTAGTATGTTGAAGAATGAGACGTCCCTCTTCAATTTGAAAGATTGTGGGATCCACCGGTCTTAACTTGCCGATACTTACAGCGTAGCCACAGAAGGCTCCATATTGTGGTGCAAATTTTTGCGGTTCTTTTTTAAATTGATCCAAATGATCCTGTGACGCAAACCAATAAATAGCACCGTTATATTCCGTAGAAAATTGTGCTTTTCCCTTTACCGGTTTATTATCACTGAAATAAGCAACTGCGTCGTACCCTTCCATAATAATGCCTTTATCGTTAATGTTGTTAAGAAACCCTGATTTCGCATGGAAGACAGGCTCTTTAAAAAAAATTAAATAGACTGCTATGGCAACAGTTGTTACGAGAAGTGAAATAAAGAAAATCTTTTTCATAATTTTTTCCTGCAAAGGAACATGCATGAGAAAAAAAATGATGTCAGTTGTTTTACAGAAAGGAAAAGATTTATCCCAGATGTTGTTTTATATTGTAGTTATCAAATTTCAATAATCCTTCACAGACGAAGAATATAAAGCCTCAAATAATTGAAAAATGGGATAAAATTTCTTCATAAAGAAAAGTGTCAGTAATTCTGTAAGTATTAAAACAATTTGGCCTTAATAGAATACTTAAAAGGCTTTTGTTATTATTTGATCTGGCTGAAGGTATATTGTAATCGCTATAAATATTAGAAAATCGAATAAAAAACGGGATGTGGATAAAATTATCTTAGGAGGAATTAAATGACTTCTTGATTAAATACTTAGTGACTATTTATTCAATTTGGTTTTACCTGAGTTCTACCTACCAAAAATTGCACTCTCATTTAATATATAATGCATTGAATATCTGGTGGAGAGTATCGGGGTCGAACCGACGACCTCTTGCATGCCATGCAAGCGCTCTAGCCAACTGAGCTAACCCCCCAAAATAATTGCGCAAATATAGAATTGAAAATCGTTGATAAAAAACTTTTATCAATCGCCCCAAATTTCCCCCTTTCCCTCCAACCAAAGTTTTACCAACCTGTTCGAAACAGATTTTGGCCTTTCAAGTGGAAAGCCCAACGCTCTGTCCCAGCAAAGGCTTGCCAGCACACCCAATGATCTCGATACGCCAAATAATACTGTGTAAAATTCATATTCATCCATCCCATAATGTACCAACAAAGCACCACTGTGTGCATCTACGTTCGGCCATGGATTTTTTATTTTAGCAATAGATTGCAAAATCGGCGGCACTGCCTCATAAATATTCCAAACAGTTTGCACCAAAGGATCATCAGGCATGTGCTTTTTACCAAAATCCATTTGAGCTTCAAAACGGGGATCGGTTTTCCTTAATACCGCGTGTCCATACCCCGGAACCACTTTTCCTTCTGAAAGCGTCTTCTTCACGTAAGCCTGGATTTGCTTTTTAGTGGGCAGTTCCGTCTTGAGTTCCTCACGCATTTCAAAGATCCATTTTATCACTTCCTGGTTAGCGAGGCCGTGCAAAGGTCCGGCGAGGCCATTCATGCCAGCCGCAAATGAAAGATAAGGATCGCTCAGGGCAGATCCCACAAGATGCGTTGCATGTGCAGAAACATTACCTCCTTCATGATCGCAATGTATGGTCATATATAAACGCATCAATTCCCTGAAACTCTCATCTTCGAAACCCATCATATGCGCAAAATTTCCTGCCCAGTCGAGCAAGCCATTTGGCTGGATATGATTTCCCATCTTATACTTACGGCGATAGATATACGCAGCTATCCGTGGCAGGCGGGCAATAAGATCCATGGAGTCATCAAAAACCGCTGCCCAATAATCTTTCTTACTCATACCCGCGGCATATTGTTTTGCAAAATGGCTTTCTGTTTGCAATGCCATGATGGCTACCACAAATTGTGTCATCGGGTGAGCACTCAAAGGCAGGGCATCGATTGTATGAAATACATGGCCCGGCACATGGCTGCGACGTTGCCATACGTTAGTAACATGATGCACATCTTCGTCGGTAGGCAATTCGCCCACCAGCATCAAATAAAATAAGCCTTCGGGTAATGGTTCCGTTCCACCATCTACCTTCGGTAATTTCTTGCGCAATTCGGGTATCGAATAACCTCTAAACTTAATGCCCTGTTGCGAATCGAGTAACGACGTTTCTGTTACCAGGCCTGTCATGCCCCGCATACCCTGGTAAATTTGAGCAAGCTTAACTTCTCCAATAACTTTTTCACCATGTTCTTTTAAAATATCTTTTACTTCTGCAGCTAAAATATCAGCCTTTTCTTTAAACTTATCTTTTATAACACCCATTGCTAAAAAAATTAAAATTGTGATTGCATTTCGTGAAAGTCGAATAGCCCTAAAGTTAACATTACACAGAATGTTAAACAAATGAAATATTAATTTGCACTTATTAATAACGTAAAGTAAATAATCATCATCTTGAATTGCGGCGGTAGAGATACCATGCCAGTGCGCCAAAGACTGCATTGGGCAACCATGCCGCTACAAAGGGATTAAAGTTTCCTTTCATTGAAAACACTGATGAGAACCGACCGACTAAAATATATAACACACAAATCATAACGCCAATTGCCAAATGAAAGCCACTTCCACCACGAATTTTTTTTGATGAGACCGACGCGCCAATAATCGTAAGAATAAAGACCGATACCGGGTTTGCGTTCCTATTATTTTTTTCTAGTAGCAGGGTATTAACATCCTCAGCGCCACGCAATTTTTCAAGTTGAATGAATTCAGATAATTCGGGTGTAGAAAGTTTATCTTTCATGTATTCGTCTATCTGCAAGTCGCGTGGTTTAAAATTGAAATTCATCTTCATTTCGGGAATCTGTTTTACCTCCTGGTGCAAACCATTAATGCGCCGCTCAATAATATTATCTAGTTTCCATTGTCTTGTCGCCGTATCCCAGGAAAAAGATTGTGCCCTTAAATTATAAACAAGCTTTGTATTATTAAATCTTTGTATAAAAAAATTACTTCCTGTACGGTTAATAGTATCGTAATACCTTACTCCTGCATAAGAAAATGAATCGAGCTTGAAATATTTATTGCTTATGGTAGAAGTGTTTTGATAGCCTCCATAATTATAATCAATATATTTTGAAGTAAATGTTGCCCATTTTTGATTTGCTCCCGGAAGGACATATTGATTACACCACCACAGGAAAATAGTAAATAGCAATCCGCCAAAAATATAAGGCCTTAGGAAGCGGCTAAAACTAACTCCGCTACTAAGTATGGCAATAATCTCTGAACGGTTGGCCATAATTGAAGTGAAAAAAATCACTGAAAGAAAAATAAAAAGTGGAAAAAGCATTGCATCAATGCGAGGAATAAAACCAAAGTAATATTGGGTAATTATCGTTTGATAAGGAAGCTTTGATTTGGCAAAGTCATCAGTTTTTTCACTTAAGTCTACAATGATAACTAAAACGGTAAGCGCTATAATGAAAAAGAAAAAAGTTAGAAAAAACTTTTTGAGTATATACCAATCTATAATTTTCATACAACACTCAGCGGTGAATAGTGAGCACCAAATGTAATTTAAAATTTAAACTGAAAATTGAAGTGTCTGTTAAAACCACTTATTTCTTCTTAGCAACTAAATTATAAGAGGCCTTTATGAATTCTTTCAATTGCGCAGAAGAGAGCTGCCCATCCACAATTATTGTGTTCCAGTGTTCCTTGTTCATATGGTAACCTGGTAGTATACACGAATATTGTTCACGCAATTCCACAGCATATTCCGGATCGCATTTTACATTGAATTGCAAAACTTCTGATGAAAGAGATGCCAGCAAAAAAATTTTTTTGTTGTTTACTTTAAAAACGAGTGTATCATTTCCGAAGGGAAAACCTTCACTAACATTTTTTAGTGAAAGCGCATATTCTCTTATTTCTTCTATATTCATTTTGCAAACTTAAAAAATCTCTGGCACCAGCACGCAGCGTACTAATAGTGAATACGGCGAAGAAAGCCTCCTAAATACAAACAAAAAGCCACCCTTAAGATGGCTTCTGTCGAGATTAATTTAAAGACAATTATCTATTTTTTCTCCGGCATTAAAATTCCCGTTAGTACATTTTTTGTTGTGAGCAATAATTTTGCAGCGTCCTGTATATCTTTTTGCGTTAGTGCATCTACATGTTTTTCATAATGGATAAAATAATCAGGATTGGTGCCTGGAAAATAAAAGCTTTGAAGTTCTGATAGCCACGTGCCATTTTCTTTTACATCTGTTTTATATTGTTCTTTCCATTGCTGCTGTACTTTTTCAAGATTCTCTTTGGAAGGACCGTCTTTAATCAGGTTTTGAATTTCTTTATGGGCAGCGTATAAAAGTGTATCAACCTTTTCCGGACCGCAAGGCAACTGAAGAAAAAACGTGTAATGCGAATAAGGGTATTTTTCAACCTGCGCCTGTGTTCCTCCTCCATAAATTCCCTGGATTTTTTCTCTTAATTCTTCAATTATCCTGATGTTTAATATTTCGCTTATGGCATCTGCTTTCAAATCAAGTGCATCACTATAAGGAACATCGCCACTATAAACACCCACTATAAGACTCTTCTGCTCTTTACCTTTATTTAATGTGAAATCAATTTTACCCTGGGCAGGTCTTAATTTATTATCAACATAACTGAATTTTTTTGGTGACGAAGGAAGACTTGCGATATATCGTTCCAGCAAGGGCTTCAACTCATCTTCTTTAAAACTTCCCAGAAAAGTAAAATGCATGCCATTTGCATTTCCAAATCTTTCCTTGTATATCTGCATTAACCTGTTAAGGTTTATCTGATCAAAATATTCCGGTTTTGGAACTGCAACAGGGGCAAGCGGGCTGTTATGATACAACTCTTTATATAATGTATCAACAAAGACAGCCTGCGGATTTGCACTTAAAAAAGCAAGCTGCGTTTTATTTTTTTGAACAAACGATTTAAACAAACTTGTATCAACACGCGGGGCAGTAAAATATAAGTACATTAGTTGCATCATGGACTCCAGGTCTTTTACGGAACTGCTGCCACTTATTCCCTCAGATATATCAGAAATTACCGGGTTAACTTTTACGGTTTTACCTGACAGTGCTTTCTGCAGATCGATGGGAGAAAAATTTCCAACACCCATACTGGATACTACAGACGTAGCGTATTGCGCATTGTACTTATCTTTTAGTCCATAATTATTTTTTCCACCGGGTCTTATCGCACTCATCAATATTTGATCGTTCTTAAAATCGGTTGGCTTTATGGTAACAGTAACACCATTACTTAAAGTAAATTCTGTAGTACCTAATTCACTGTTTTTTTTGCTGCTTATTATTTTCCCAGGCTTTGGCAAGGTTGTCATCAAAGATGAAGCAATTGCTTTTTCTTCGTATGGTTTAACATCCATTTTTTCCGCGGCATATGCAACAGCAAGTAAATCATTGTCTGTGGGTAAGCTCTTTGAGGATGAGGGTTCAGGACCAAGAAGTGCGATAAATTGCTTTGGATCTTGCTGCAATTGTTTGCTTATGTCATTTACATTGTCAATTGTAATTTGCGGCAGCAATTCTTTATAATATTTATATTCATTTTCAATACCTGGAATCGGTTCTTTAGTCAAAAAGTTTTGAATGTACTCAGAAACATAATCCGCAGATTCTGTTTTATTTTTTTCATTATACATTTTGTCCATCTGGTTAAGCAAATTACTTTTTGCCCTGTCGAGTTCAGGCTTCGTAAAACCATATTTCTTTACACGTTCTAATTCTTCTTCAAAGGCTTTCAGGCCCGTCACAGAGTCGTTACTACCGGTTCCAATACTTGCACCGAACGATTCATAGCCACGGGCAAAAGAACCAAAGTCAGTGAATGCATACACAAAAGGCGGGTTTTCTTTTTGCGTAAGTTCACGCAGGCGCTGATTGAACAGGGTAGTAAATATCTGTTTGGTAAGGTCTTTTTTATAGTCTTCAAGAGTTACTATCGGATGTATTGGTTCCGCGGAATAATTTACAATAGTGGTATAACTCGTTGCCTCTTTGTCGGTAACTACCTGGGCCTGGTCTTTCGTGTACGGTGGCATGCCAGGGTGAATTCTTGGCCTTTCATTTTCCGGATTTGTAAGGCCATCAAAATGTTTTTTTATAAGTTCTTCCGCTTTGGCAGGATCGATATCACCAACAACAATAACAGCCATCAAGTCGGGCCTGTACCAATCTTTATAAAATCTTCTTATGGTTGCATAGCTTGCATTTTTAATAATACTGTCTAAACCTATTGGAAGACGGTTTGCATAGAGTGAGCCCGCAAAAACATTAGGATAAATTTTGCGATACATGCGATCGTTAGCCCCCTTACCAAGACGGCTTTCTTCAAGTACTACCGGCCTTTCACCATCAATATCATCAGTATCGTACGTTACGTTATGAGCCCAATCTTCCAATATTTCAAAACCTTTATTAATGTTTTCAGGCTTGTCCGTAGGAATAGGAAGTATATATATCGTTTGATCGAAACTAGTATTGGCATTTAAATCATTACCGAAACCAACACCTATTGTTTGCAGAAATGAAACGATATCATTTTTCTTAAAATGTGTAGTTCCGTTAAACGCCATGTGTTCACTGAAATGCGCAAGGCCCTGTTGGTCGTTGTCTTCAAGAATTGACCCTGCATTAACTACAAGCCGTAATTCAACTTTTTGCTCCGGCTTTTTATTTCGACGTATATAATAAGTAAGTCCGTTACTGAGTTTTCCAATTTTTACATTTGGATCAACAGGCAGCGTATCGTTAAGATTTTGTTGAGCAAACGTTGAGGACACGGAAATAAAAAGAAAGAAAATAATTAGCCTGGCACATTTCATGATATCTGTTTTGATTTAAAAAATATTGAAGTCGCAAATATAATTGAACAGAAAACAAAAATTTCCTAAAAAGGATAAAGGGTATTATCGCTATACGTTACTTACCTGCTTGGTGGTATGCTTTGAGGCATTTGTGAAGACTTTCTTTCCATGATGGAATATCAGTATTAAGCATTTTTTTTATTTTGGAAGTATCCAGTACTGAATAAAGTGGCCGTTTTGCGGGTGTTGGATATTGACTGGTGGGCACCGGGAATATTTTGCAAGAGCTGCTTTCAAATTCCTTTATGGCCAAAGCAAAATCATACCAGGTAGTTACTCCTCCGTTACAATAATTTACAATACCGTTATAGTCGTTATGATTTTCGGTTCCTTCAATCACGTTCATTATTATTTGCGCAAGGTCTGCTGCATAGGTTGGACATCCCTGCTGATCGTTTACAACATTCAGGCTTTCCTTTTCTTTAAATAAACGCAGCATAGTTTTTACAAAATTGCTTCCATAAATTGAATATACCCACGATGTTCTTATAATAAGTGCTGAAGGATTGTTCTTCAATACAAGTTCCTCACCTTTAAGCTTCGACCAACCATAAACGTTTAAAGGTGCTACTGCATCTTCTTCTTTTAAGGCCTGGTGTGAAGTTCCATCATAAACATAATCTGTGGAAACATGAATTAATTTTGTGTGATTATCGTTGCAGATGGATGCCAGGAAACCTGCAGCATCAGCATTTATAAGGAAAGCTTTTTCTTTTTCAGTCTCCGCTTTATCAACGGCGGTGTAAGCAGCACAGTTAACGCAGTAATCTATTTGCTGTTTTTCAAAAAAACTATTTAGAGCACCAACATTCTCAATAGCAAGTTCATCTTTAGAGGTAAATAAAAAATTATACTTTGGATACTGTATTGCCAACTGCCGTATTTCGCTGCCCAATTGGCCGTTTGCACCTGTTACAAGTATGGTGGTTTTATGATTGCCGCTGGAGAAAGTCATGTTATTTTTCAGCCATTAAATACAAAATTATGTTTACAATTTTCGAGGGAAGGATAAAAGGAATCTTTTTCTGAGACCTTTACATTTTCTGCAGGAACCTGCCAGTTAATATTAAGCGATGGCTCGTTCCATGCTATTCCTCCTTCACTTTCCTTATTATAAAAAGTATCACACTTGTAAAAAACTTCGGCCGTTTCGCTTATTACAGAATAACCGTGCGCAAAACCTTTTGGAACCAAAAGCTGCTTTTTATTTTCGGCAGATAATTCTATCGTATATGCCTTGCCGTAAGTAGGTGAATTTTTCCTGAGATCAACGACAGCATCTATAATTTTACCGCTTAATACTCTTAGTAATTTTGTTTGCGCATACGGCTGCAGTTGAAAGTGAAGGCCACGTATTACGCCAAATGTAGAACTCGCCTGGTTATCCTGGACAAAATCAATATCAATGTTTTCTCCGGAAAAAACCTTTTGATTATAACTTTCAAAAAAGTAGCCGCGGTTATCTCCAAAAACTTTCGGCTCATAAATTAGTAATCCCGGAAAAATAGTCTTTGTAAATGGCATTCGAAGAAATTAATTTTAAACGTTTGTCTTTTCGGCTGTATACATTTTCTTAAAGAATTCAATGGTTTTTATGAGTCCGCCATCGAATTTAGTTGTGGGAGTATAATTAAGTAATTCTTTTGCCAAAGAAATATCTGCAAGAGAATTTCGAACGTCTCCTTCCCTCGGCTTAGCGTGAATGGCATTCATATCACTTTTTAAATATTCCCGTATTGTATTGTACAAATAATTTACTGAATAATTCTCGCCTACTGCCACGTTATATACTTTATTTTTGGCTTCGTCATTGGTGCTGAGTAGTCCTTTAATATTTACCTGAACAGCGTTTTCAATGTAAGTAAAATCCCTGGTTTGTTCTCCGTCACCGTTAATATAAGCAGTTTCCTTATTGATAATCGCTTTTACAAAGAGCGGAATTACAGCGGCATATTGTCCATTCGGGTCCTGGCGCGGACCAAAAATATTGAAATATCTAAAACCAAGAACAGGAATATTATAAACTTTTGAAAAGACATCAGCATATAATTCATTGGCCATTTTACTAACGGCGTAAGGTGATAAGCATTTACCGATTCTGTTTTCTTTTTTTGGCAGAGTGACCTCATCCCCATAAACCGATGATGAAGATGCATAAACAAATTGACTTATTTTATTTTCAACTGCTGCCTGTAACATATTAACAAACCCGCCAACATTTACATCGTTTGTTGCAAATGGTTCTTTAACAGAACGCGGTACCGAACCCAACGCCGCCTGGTGGCTAACGAACTGAATTCCTTTGCAGGCCTCTCTGCAAGTATCGATGTTCCTGATATCACCTTCAATAAATTCGAATGTATTGTATGATCTTAATATTGCAAGATTAGATGTAAGGCCTGTTGCCATATTATCCAATACCCTTACTTTCCCAGCCTTATTTTTTAGTAAATATTCTGCAATGTGGCTACCGATAAAACCTGCACCACCAGTAACTAAAAAAGATGAATTACTAAGATCTTCGTTGTGAAATATGTTATCCAATTTTATATTTATTTATAGACTCCAATATTTACGGCTTCTAATTTTGTCCCGATATACTCCTTTTACATCTGCAATAATTCCATCGGTTTTAGTTATTGCAACAAACGCTTCATCATCCATACTCATATAAGCTAAATGAGGCACGGCTATTATTACAGCGTCATAATTATCGGACAGATCTGGGGTAAGACAGAAACCATATTCGTGATTCAATTCATCACTGTTAGCATGAGGATCCGTTACATGAACCTGTAATAAATAGGATTGTAATTCTTTAATTACGTCCGCCACTTTTGAGTTCCTGATGTCACTTACATTTTCTTTGAAAGTGGCACCCATTACTAACACTTTAGCTGTTTTAACATCGATACCGGTTTGAATAATATGCTGCAAAACCTTTTTTGCTATGTGTGCGGCCATTCCATCATTTATTGCACGCCCGGCAAGAATTACCTGTGCATCATAACCCAGCTTGTTGGATTTATAGGTAAGATAATACGGGTCAACACCAATACAGTGGCCGCCAACAAGCCCCGGTTGAAACTTTAGGAAATTCCACTTTGTTCCGGCGGCTTCTAATACTTCAAAAGTATTAATATTCATTTTCTCAAAAATTATTGAGAGCTCATTCATCAATGCAATGTTCAAATCACGCTGTGTGTTTTCTATAATTTTTGCAGCCTCGGCAACTTTAATACTGGATGCTTTATGAACGCCAGCCTTTACTACTAATTCATATACTTTAGCGATGTTATTAAGGCTTTCCTCATCGCAACCACTTACCACTTTTACAATGCTGCTTAATGTATGTTCTTTATCTCCTGGATTTATTCTTTCCGGCGAATAACCTAATTTAAAATCCGTACCTAATTTTAACCCGGATAGATTTTCCATTATTGGAAGGCAATCCTCCTCGGTGCAGCCAGGATAAACAGTACTCTCATAGACAACATAGTCGCCCTTTTTTAAAACTTTACCTACGGTTTCGCTTGCTTTAATAACCGGAACAAGATCCGGAACATTATCGCTATCAACAGGTGTTGGAACAGCCACTATAAAAAAGTTTGCTTCCCGCAACTTATCCAAGCTGTTGGTAAATTCTATATCGCAATTATTAAAAGCTTCCTTTTCTAATTCTTTGCTTGGATCAATACCATTCATCATCATTTCGATCCTGGCTGCATTTATATCAAAGCCAATCACTGATATTTTTTTAGAGAATTCAAGTGCAATAGGCAGACCTACATAGCCAAGGCCTATTACGGCCAGCTTTTTTTTCTTATCAACTAATTCACTGTACATTTTTAAGGGTTGGGTTCTAAATTTTTATTAATAATATATAATTGAATCCGGAGGTCTCTATGTAGAACTCCATTTTATCTTTTACTTTCAAACTCTTTAGGTTGTTTAAATAAATCTTCTTTTGGTAGAGATTTAAAATATTCATACGTAATTTTTAATCCTCCGGCACGATTTACTTTTGGTTCCCATCCTAATAACTTTTTGGCAAGCGTAATGTCGGGCTGGCGCTGTTTAGGATCGTCTTGTGGTAATGGTTTATATACTATCTTTTGTTTGGTGCCGGTAAGGGCTATTATTTCTTCGGCAAATTCCTTTAGCGTTATCTGGTCGGGGTTGCCTATGTTTACCGGCCTGGCATAATCGCTCATTAATAACCGGTAGATTCCGTCTACCAAATCGTCTACATAACAAAAACTTCTTGTCTGGCTGCCATCGCCAAATACGGTCAGGTCTTCGCCTCGAAGCGCCTGGCCTATAAACGCGGGTAAGGCTCTTCCATCGTTTAACCGCATCCGTGGGCCATAGGTATTAAATATTCTTACTATTCTTGTTTCTAATCCATGAAAAGTATGGTAAGCCATAGTAATGGCTTCCTGGAATCGCTTGGCTTCGTCGTAAACTCCTCTTGGCCCAACAGGATTTACATTGCCCCAATATTCTTCGTTTTGCGGATGAACTAACGGATCACCGTACACTTCACTTGTTGATGCCACTAATATTCTTGCTTTTTTTGACAACGCTAATCCTAAACAATTATGGGTACCTAACGATCCTACTTTTAAAGTTTGTATCGGGATTTTTAAATAATCGATCGGGCTGGCAGGTGACGCAAAATTTAAAATGTAATCCAACTTGCCTGATACATGGATAAATTTGGATACATCGCAATGATAAAATTCAAAGTCTTCCAGTCTAAATAAATGCTCAATGTTTTTTAAATCTCCGGTAATTAAATTATCCATGCCTATTACATGCATACCTTCTTTTACAAACCGGTCGCAAAGATGGGAACCTAAAAATCCGGCTGCACCTGTTATCAGTACTCTTTGTTTGGCCACTTTATCTTATTTTAAACTGTTTATTCTTTTCTTCTATGTTAACTCGATTGTTTTTCTTCCAATACTTACATAGTGAAATCCTCTTTCTTCCATCTGGTATAATTCAAAAAGATTTCTTCCGTCGAATATTACCGGCTTTTTTAGCAAGGATTTTATCTTAATAAAATCCGGTGTCCTGAATTCACTCCACTCCGTAGCTATCAGCAAGGCATCTGCTTCTTCCAGTGCCTGGTATTGATTGTCGGCATAGATAATCTTATTTCCTATTTCTCTTTTTACATTGGCCATAGCTTCAGGATCGTAGGCCGATATAGTTGCACCAGCTGCCGTGAGTTCTTCTATTAATTTCAACGCAGAGGCTTCCCTAATATCATCGGTATTGGGTTTAAACGCTAATCCCCATAAGGCAATTTTCTTCCCTTTTAAATCATTGTTGAAATAGGAATATATTTTTGGAAGCAAATGCTTTTTTTGATTTTCATTAACTTCCATCACCGCCTCTAATATCTTAAATTCATAGTCGGCCTGCTTTGCTGATTGCGCCAGTGCCTGTACGTCTTTGGGAAAGCAACTGCCACCATAGCCGATGCCTGGAAATAAAAATCTCTTGCCTATCCTTTCATCACTTCCCATACCACGCCTTACCATGTCCACATCGGCGCCCAGCCTTTCGCATAGCTGGGCTATTTCGTTCATAAACGAAATTTTTGTTGCCAAAAAAGAATTGGCCGCATACTTGGTAAGCTCTGCTGATCTTTCGTCCATGTAAATAACCGGGTTTCCCTGCCGAACAAAGGGCGCATATAATTCCCCCAACAATTTCTTGGCTCTCTCTGATGAAGTACCGATTACCACGCGGTTTGGCTTCATAAAATCTTCTACGGCTACGCCTTCCCGTAAAAACTCGGGGTTGCTTACTACATCAAATAGTTCTTCCGGGTTGCTGATATCTCTTGCCTGTAAATTGGTTAAAATATTGTGGTGCACTTTATCGGCGGTACCCACCGGTACGGTGCTCTTATCTATAATAATTTTATAATCGCCTTTTTGTAATAAAGTGCCAATGTTTTTTGAAACATCTAATACGTAACTTAAATCGGCACTGCCATCTCCGCCGGGCGGCGTGGGCAAAGCGAGAAATATGATCCTCGCATCTTTTATTCCTTCTTCCAGCGAGGTAGTAAATTTTAAGCGCCCTTCTTTTTCATTTCTCTCAAATATCTTTTCTAGTCCGGGTTCGTAAATGGTAACCTTGCCTGATGATAATTTCTTTACTTTTTTCTCGTCTATGTCTACACACGTTACCATATTCCCCGTTTCCGCAAAACAGGTGCCTGTTACTAATCCTACATAACCTGTCCCTATTACTGATATATTCATGGGCTATTTTTTTACGAACTCTAAAACTTTTTGAGTAATAAAATCTTGTTGTTCTTCATCAAGCTCCGTATGTATTGGCAATGATATTACTCTATGGGTTAGCCAGTCAGTCTTTTCAAGATTAATATTACTGCTGCCAAATGAAGCAAACATTTTTTGTCTGTGTGCCGGCACAGGATAATATAGCATCGATGGAATATTATTTTCGGCTAAAAAGCTTACCAATTCTTCCCTATTTACATTATTGAGTATCATAGTATATTGATGAAAAACGTGTTTACAATACGCTGCACGATAGGGAGTGGTAATTTTTTCATTTCCGGCAAATGCTTTATCATAAAAGTCAGCAGCCTTTATCCTGGCATCAATATACGAGTCCAAAAACGGCAGTTTGATATTTAATATTGCGGCCTGTAGCGCATCTAACCTGGAATTGCATCCTACCACATCATGATAATATTTCTTACTCTGTCCGTGGTTGGCAATCATTTTTAATTTTTCAGCAAGTTCATCATCGTTCGTACAAATTGCGCCTCCATCACCATAACAACCTAAATTCTTACTGGGAAAAAAAGATGTACATCCAATATGGCCGATAGTTCCCGTTTTCTTTGAAATACCATTTTTAAAATAATAATCTCCGCCAATTGCCTGGGCATTATCTTCAATCACAAATAAATTGTGCTCGTTAGCAATTGCCATTATCTCTTCCATTTTGGCAGAATGGCCATATAAATGAACCGGAACGATGGCCTTTGTTTTTGGAGTAATGGCTTTTCTAATTGCTTCTGGTTCTATGCAAAACGTTTGAGTATCTACTTCCACAAATACCGGTTTCAATTTTAAAAGGGCAATTACTTCGGTTGTGGCAATGTAGGTGAAAGAAGGCGTTATAACCTCATCTCCAGGTTCAAGACCAAGCGCCATCATGGCAATTTGAAGTGCATCGGTGCCATTAGCACAGGGAATTACGTGGTTAATGCCGAGGTATTGCGAAAGATTTTGAGCAAATGCCCCTACCTGGGGACCTCCAATAAAAGAAGTGCTTTCAATAACACCCATAACGGCTGCATCTATTTCATTTTTTATTTTAAAATATTGCTGCTTCAAATCAACCATTTGAATTGGTTTCATACAAATGTTTTTAAGAGGCGCAAAGATAGCATTTGATACATGAAAAGGAAATTTCGAAAATTAGGAAGCATCTATTTATTATTAAGAAATTAGATTTGTAATAAAATAATACGTCTTGATTTTATTGTACAATCTCTTCCTGGTAATTTACTCCCTCGGAATTCGTTTAGTTTCAGCCTGGAATAAGAAGGCAAAGCTGTGGGTTAATGGCCGAAAAAATCTGTTTAATTATTTGAATGAAACCTATGTAGCTGGAGCTGGAAAAAAAGTATGGATGCATTGTGCCAGCCTGGGGGAATTTGAACAGGGTCGTCCCGTATTAAAAAAAATAGCAGAGAATTATCCCGAAACAACGATTGTCATTTCTTTTTTTTCTCCTTCAGGTTATGAAATTGCCAAACGGGATAAAGATTTTAAGCAGGTGTATTATATGCCTATCGATTCTGCTGAAAATGCAAGCAAACTGCTGGATATTTTAAAACCGGATTTGGTACTGTGGGTAAAATACGAATATTGGTATTACTATTTAAGAGAAATAAAAAGAAGAAATATCCCGTTGTTATTAATTTCAGGAGTGTATAGTAAGAGCCAAATATTTTTTAAATGGTATGGTACTTTATATAGAAAAATGCTTGAATCTTTTTCGCATTTCTTTGTTCAAAACCTCTCCTCTAAGAACCAGATTCAAAAATTAATTGCTGAAGAAAAAATCAGCGTTTCCGGCGACACCAGGTGCGACCGCGTAATCAACATTGCCGAAAATTTTATTGAAGTTCCTGGCATAGCCAGTTTCTGCGGAAGTAATAAAGTGGTTGTCGCAGGTAGCACCTGGGAAGACGATGAAGCTGAGTGGACTCATTTTGTAAAAACACATCCTGAGATAAAATTTATTATTGCTCCTC
Source organism: Ginsengibacter sp. (assembly GCF_057362405.1). Lineage (NCBI taxonomy): Bacteria > Pseudomonadati > Bacteroidota > Chitinophagia > Chitinophagales > Chitinophagaceae > Ginsengibacter > Ginsengibacter sp. The sequence continues at coordinate 3,673 of NZ_JBMQQG010000178.1, read as the reverse complement.
ATGAAATTGATGATGAAAATCTTACCGACGTAAGAAAAGAATTTCCCGGCTCCTTGTTTTATTCAGAATTGATGGAAGCCCCCACCCAGGAGGGGTTTGGGAAGGCCAACTGCCTTATCATCGATAATATAGGCATCCTTTCAAGACTGTATAAATATGCCACTATTACTTATGTTGGCGGGGGATTTGGTTACAACGGATTGCATAATATACTTGAAGCGGCAGTTTATGGAAAGCCGGTAATTTTTGGGCCGGAATATGAAAAGAATTTTGAAGCTGAAGAATTGGTTGAATGTTCCGGGGCTATCAGCATTGAAAACGCTCTGGAACTTGAGAAAGTTGTAAACGGGTTATTGGATAAAGAAGCTGAAATAGAATCCCGGGGAATAGCGTCAAAAAATTACGTATATAACAACGCAGGTGCATCACAAAAAGTGGTAGACTATATTCAAAAAAACCGTCTTCTTATTAATTGATCAAATTGCTTTACAACCGGGTGGTTATCGTGCCACCCAATCTTAACTTTCAATTCTCTACGTATCCAAAATTCCGCTTCCGCAAATATTGTAAAATTCTGAATGGTTTTAATGCTTCTCTCATACATGGCTTCATCGCCCCTGAACAATTCGTTTATGAAAAGAAACCTGTCATTGATGCCGATTGCCTTTTTGAGATCTTTAATTGGTGCGTCTGTCAGCTTTTCTGAAATTTCCGTTTTCTTTTCCTTAAGACGGTCGTTAAGTTCAGCGTATTCAAAGGCATTTTCAATATTTCCACCGGGTGATGAATTAGGCAGCGGTGTTTGATGCGAAAGTGTTGGTACATCCTCAATAGGATCATAGACGTACCTGGGCCTTGCAAAATTACCCATTGAATTAACCGCTTCCGCATTACGTTTTATCTGCTCAAGTTCCTCCTCAATCGCCTTTTCGTCTACTTGCAATACTTCAACAACTTTTTCTTCCTGCATATTTGAACGCAGTCTGCCACCGGTTACAACCTGCTGAAATGAGCTGTAGGCAAGTGGCATAATGACAGATGCCTTATCTTGCCTCACCTCTTTTGTTGACACGGTTTGGCTCTGCAATTCGGCTTGCAACATTTGCACCGTATGCAACAGCATTTGCGGAGATGCTTTTTCATCAAGCTGCTTTTGCAATTTTTTTATGAGTGTAGACACTCTTTCCATGTGGGTGGTATGTGCGTTAAATTAGAATTTTGCAGGATATTAAATGTTTGTTTTTGATTTCACACAAAATCATTTTAACCTTGCAATCAGGCTAAGTTACAAATTGAATTCAAAATGAAATACAAAAAATGTTCATAGAACCAAATTATAACGGTGAAAAAAGGGGATGGATAGAAGTTATTTGCGGAAGTATGTTCAGCGGAAAAACCGAAGAACTAATCAGGAGGTTAAAAAGAGTGGAAATTGCTAACCTTAAAGCCGAGATCTTTAAGCCCGCCGTTGATATTCGGTACGATGAAGTAAAAATTGTTAGCCACGACGAAAATAAAATACAGTCGACACCTGTTAGTAATTCGCAAACTATATTGATGCTCGCTAATGATGTCGATGTGGTAGGTATTGACGAAGCACAGTTTTTTGATGATCAAATTACAACCGTTTGTGAAAAGCTGGCATTAAGAGGAATTAGAGTAATTGTCGCGGGGCTTGATATGGATTACCGCGGCAGGCCGTTCGGGCAAATGCCCAACTTATTGGCTATTGCAGATTATATAACCAAGCTTCATGCAATTTGTATGAAGTGTGGCAACATTGCAAACGTTAGTTATCGTAAAATTGCCGGCGGCGGACAAGTGTTGTTGGGTGAAAAAGATATTTATGAACCACGCTGTCGGGAGTGTGCTGCGTTAGGTGATACGATTTAACAGATTTTTTTTGAAGGATAGCAAATACCAAAATAAGTAGAAATGAATTCGTCCGTATTTACTTTATTGAAAAAGGATTTTTTACTTGAACTAAGGCAACAGCATACTTTTTTTGGAATATTGCTTTATGTCGCCTCTACCATATTTGTACTTTACCTTGCTATGGGCCAGCCGGAAAGCACCGTATATAACGGCATTTTCTGGATGATACAATTGTTTGTATGTATCAATGCAGTTGCCAAAAGTTTTTTACAGGAAGGTAAGGGGCGCATGATTTATTTTTTTTCAATAGCAAGTCCTGTAAGTTTCATTATTGCCAAACTTATCTATAGCACTGTCGTTATGCTTTTGATGGTATTGGTAAGCCTTATTCTTTTTCGAATTTTACTTGGCAATCCAATAGAGCATTATTTAGAATTTATAGGTATTGCGTGCCTGGGCGGCATAAGTTTGAGCCTTGTGTTTACATTGATGGCGGCCATTGCAGCAAAGGCTCAGCAAAATGCGGCGGTAATGGCTATACTTGGATTCCCATTAATTATCCCGCAATTGTTATTATTGATAAGGCTTTCAAAATCTGCATTTGGCGAAGTTTTTCGTGAAGGAGCCTTGTTACAAATTTTACTTTTATTAATTGGATTAGATCTGTTGGTGATTGTATTGGCAATCGTATTGTTTCCCTTTTTATGGAAGGATTAACCAATAAACTAATTTAAGTATTTGGAATATTTGTACAGACGAAAAAAAAAACAATAAACGTTAAATGAATTTATAGCAGTGAGCAGATTACTATTTACCTTTCTTCATCACTTCAGCCATCGTTTTTCCAATATCAGCAGGGCTTGCCACAACGTGTACACCACATTCAGCCAATATTTTCATTTTAGCTGCTGCAGTATCTTCCGCTCCACCAACAATAGCACCGGCGTGGCCCATACGTCTTCCTGCCGGCGCCGTTTGACCAGCTATAAAACCAACAACAGGTTTTGTTGAATTTGCCTTGATCCACCTGGCAGCATCTGCTTCCATACTGCCGCCTATTTCTCCAATCATCACAATTCCGTCTGTGTCTTTGTCATTCATAAAAAGTTCCACAGCTTCTTTGGTGGTAGTTCCTATAATCGGATCGCCGCCAATGCCGATAGCAGTTGAGATACCCAAACCTGCCTTAGCAACCTGGTCGGCTGCTTCGTAAGTGAGCGTTCCAGATTTTGAAACGATGCCTATCCTTCCTTTCTTAAAAATGAAACCCGGCATTATTCCAACTTTGCATTCATCTGCAGTTATAACGCCCGGGCAATTAGGTCCTATCAATCTCGATTTAGTATCCAACAAATAACTTTTTACTTTAACCATGTCCTGCACCGGAATCCCCTCAGTTATGCAAACAATTAAGCCAATGCCGGCATCGGCTGCTTCCATAATGGCATCAGCTGCAAATGCTGGCGGTACGAAAATAATGCTTACATCCGCCTCTGTTGCTTTCACAGCTTCTTCAACCGTGTTAAACACATGCCTGTCGAGATGTAATGTTCCGCCTTTATTTGGCGTAACGCCACCGACAACATTTGTTCCATATTCTATCATTTGTGTTGCATGGAAAGTGCCTTCTGTTCCGGTAAACCCCTGAACTAAAATTTTTGAATTTTTATTTACTAATACTGACATGAATAAATTTTAAGTAGGCAAATATAGGAAAGTATGATTTTACCTTTCAATTACTGTTTTAATTTATGAAACCAAATGCGTCGCCATCAAATAACCCGAGGTCGCTTAATTT
>NZ_JBMQQG010000177.1:0-7693 GCF_057362405.1 Ginsengibacter sp. | reverse complement strand
CCATTATCCCCGATTTTCATGCGGGCGAAATTCTTGCGGGTCTGAATAAATGCATATTCGAAAGCGGCCATGCTATAGCGATACGTCATCATCTGGGGCGATTTCAATAGTTGTCGCATTGAGCCTTGTAATTGTCGTAAACGGCCTGCAATTGACAGTGTGTTTCTGCCGAAATTTGTTTCTCAATAAATCATAAAAATTCATGAGAAAAATAATTGTATTCTCGATGATCACCCTGGATGGTGTGATGCAGGCGCCCGGTGGACGTAAGGAAGATACATCAGGCGGTTTCAAATATGGCGGTTGGACGGCTCCATATTTTGACGAAGTTTATGGTAAGGCAGTGCAAAAAGAGCTGGAGCCTGCAGATTATCTTTTGGGCAGAAAAACATTTGAGATGTGGGCCGGTTACTGGCCCGAACATGGAGACTTTTGGCCGGGTATTAATGAAGGCACAAAATACGTGTTTTCCAAAAGCTTGAAGAAATCGGACCCGATAGTTACCGGGTGGAAAAACTCAGTAGTAATAAGAAACGTGGCAGATATCAAACAGGTGAAAAACGGCAGGCAAGGTTCAAAAGGCTCTGACATCCAGGTTTGGGGGAGCAGTGAACTCGTTCAGCTGCTACTTAAGAATGACCTTGTGGATGAACTCAGACTCAAAATTCACCCCTTGATTTTAGGCAAGGGAAAAAAGCTTTTTGACAATGGAGCGACTCCGGCGGCATTTACATTAACAGAGAGTATAGTTACACCCGGCGGCGTTATAATTGCCAATTACAAGCGGGCTGGAAAAGTTAAGACAGGTACTATTAAAGTTGAAGAAAAATAGATCCGGCATCTATCCCTACATTTGGTGTGGGTATATTTTCGCAATTTGGGCGCTGGTACGCATTATTGGTATGCGTATACCCGGTGGCGATAGTAATATTGTTTGCATTATGATTTTATGCCACACTTTTGCAGCCGCCGTAATATCAGAACGTCCACCCAATGCGTATATTCAGCGGAACAGATAATGCGCTATATTTTCCTTGCCGGTTTTTCAGATAAGAATAGTTAATACCAAAACCATTTCGAAAATAATTCCAGTTGTCAGCAGGAAATTTTTTACCCGTATAAAACACATTTTTAAACCGCACTCCTAACCCTCCATATACATCGAAAGAAAACCTTTTGAAGATTCGTTGGTAGCCGATTATCATGTTAACGGTATAGGTTTTTTTGTGAATCAAAAATGTATCGGTATAATTATAGGGCAACTGGGTATTAGCAGAATCCGGCGAAGTGTGATTAAATGTGGCGGAAGCGTGATAAGAATTCCTGAGATAATCAAAACCCAATGCGGTATAAAATCCCTGCGGCGCGGAATGATGTGGAAACCATTTTGCTACCAGCCCGGCAGTGACACCTTTTGTTTTTGGCGCAACATCATTTCCTGATCCAATAGCCATGTCCCCGGGTAAGAGGTAGCCCAACATTAATTCACCGGATAATGAAGCATTCAATTTCTTTTCACCGGTAATTTCAACAGCGGGATTAGAAGCATCAATAATTTTTAAAGGTGTAATGCCTAGTATGTATTGATATTTTTGATATTCTTTTGGTACCGGGATCAATCTTTCGTAGGTACTGTCTCTATTGGTAACATCCAGGTAAACATTACGCGGATAGGTAAAACGTTTAGGATTTTCCCAATCGATCAAAAACCCGGGTAAGCCGCAAGGGAAATAATTAAGATTACACCAAAAGGCAAATGAATTTCCCGGTTTTATGCTAACAGTTTTTGAAAGCGTATCGCTGGAAGCCGTAATCATCAACGGGCTTTTGCTCCTTTGAACAGCAAAATCACCGCTTGTAATTTTATCAATAGTCATGTTTCCCGACAAAGTAATCTTAGCAGGTGCATTGGTAAACACATGAACAGTGGTAGTTTTCCTGTTGAATATTGTTGCGCAGGAACTACATGCGAGCAGGCCAATGAAAACCAGGTAATTTTGGTAGTGAGTTCTCATAAAAGGCAGTTTTAAAAGGTACCCCCCATTTTAGTAACACTAATGTAGCCTTAGATGAAAACAAAACATTTTCCTAAATCGATATTTACATGGAATTAACAAAGACCCTCTTTTTTAACCCCGCAGAACTGGAAGATCAACAGGTCCTCACGAATATTGCAGATGAGGGCGGATATGATATCGATAAGTTTCCCGGACAGTACCAGGTCGTATATAAATAATTTATCCTACCCTTTTCGTTTATAATCATTCGATTTGATGACCTACGTCAGTATTTACCATAATTTTTGCTATTACATTTGTACCGGTTTTTCATAGGATAATGGAATAAAAAAGAGGGGTGGATTTTCATCCGGCCCCTCTTTAGGATATATAGATTAGATAGGCTTCTACTTTTGAGCTTATTATTAATATTGGCACCCCGGCTTCTCCCGCATGATTTGAAAACCTTAGCTAATAGTGTTAAATGTGTATAACCTGGTTACGCACTGTTTAGCTATTGAGTTCAGGAATATAAAAAGAGTTCTTTAGCACAATATTTGTCGAATAGCCTTGTGCGTTAGCCATGTTCTCCGAAAACGGTACAAGGAAAAATCAGGTGCTTTTTGCACCAGCAATGCCGGCACCTATTTCACCATTTCCCAGATTTGTGGGCGACCGCTGCGTTATAAAGATCTTTGGATGCCTCAATATTACATTGAACAGAAATGCATGTAGGGGCCAGATCATTTTTACAAGCATTATATTATACTTCTTTTACCTTATCTAACAATTAAGATTATACGCAATTATTTTTTTGCGTGAAAAATTTTCGGGGCTAACAATATATGCTGATTAACTGAATGGATGTATTGCCTCATTGCACGTGGCCGGCAAGCGTACCGCCCACGGGTGTAATTGCTTCTGAAGTATGCGCTACTCTTTTATATTTTTCAGTTCATCCAATGTCCAGGCTTTATTTCTATCTGCAACCTTTGTTCTAAGCGCTTTCACTTCTTTTGAACTAACAACAGGTGAAGGAGTATTTTTAATTTTAGCTGAATTACCAAATTGGTAACGGGCATAGCTTAACACATTGGCAATCCAGTCGTCATCATTGGCAGCCATCGAGGGCATTCCGCCAGAGTAGTTTTTTCCGTTTACGGGGCCGGTCAGGCCGTTTAGTAAAATCCTGATAGCTGTATTTTTCTCAGTAAACTGTAATGGCATAGCGCCTGCAAGTGGAGGGGCGGCCATTGCGTTTCCGCCTATAGAGAGCCCTTTTCCATCGGCACCATGGCAGTTAGCACACAGTGACCTGAATATTATAGCGCCATCCAGGATATCTTCTTTATCTCTACGTGCCATGTTGGCAAGCCTGCCCGAAAGTTCGCCCACCAACTTGTTATTATCAAGCGCATTTTTCGTTGCCACCAGCATTTGGTTACCTGAATTTTCCTGTACCATTTCATTTATCATGGCTTTCGCTTTATCCGAGGAACTACGATACATAGAAAGCATTATCTGCACACGAACATCGTAGCTGGCATCGTCCTTAAGTTTTACTACGGCATCTATCAGCTGGCTATCATTAGCTTTAAGAAATGGCTCACTGATCCACACCGCAGTTTTTCTTACTTGCGGATCTTGGTCCTGCAATGCCTGCATCAAAACGTCCTTATCTATAGCATTCAATCCTTCTAACGTCCACAAAGCGTGTATGCGTGCCAGTTGGTTAGTATCATTTGCGGGAACGCCGTGCCCGCCCGTAGCAATAGCTTTTAATGCAGGAACGACAGATTGATCACTGCGGGTGACAAGCAATTTTTGTGCATTGTCCCGCCACCAGCCATTAGGGTAACCCAGGTATTTTACCAATGCAGCCGAAGATTCATTGAGCATATTTGGTTTCGGATCGCTTTTCATTCCATCATACACCACCCTGTAAATACGGCCGCGGTCTATATTTTTAGCAAGGCCAAGGCTATCTATTTTATGACGTAAAAAACTTCCTTCTTTAGTCCAGTTTCCCTGCTGAATAATTCCGCGGTACATATCTACAATATATAAATTGCCATCGGGACCTGTAGCGCTATTTACCGGGCGGAAATTCATATCGGACGAAGAAATAAATTCCATGCTGTCGTAAGCGTTTTTAAGAAACGTTTTCCCTTTTACATCAGTCACTTTCGCTCTTCTTACTATTCTTCCCACCGGTTCGCATACAATATAATCTCCCACAAAATCCTTCGGCAACGCATCTCCCCGGAAAATAGACTGGCCGCATGAGGCCGTAAAATGATTAAGGGTATTATTTGGCCGCAGCCTTGCATTGCCTCCCTGTACATCCGGCGTTGCTATGATGGGCCATACGCCCTGGAACGCCTTGTCAAACTGATCGTCAAAATCAAGCCTTCCATATACAGGGTTAATCTGAAATCCTAATACCGGCGTTTCTCCGCCTGCACTGGAGAAAAATAAACGACCGTAATTATCATGGGTTAAACCCCATTGTCCATTCACCCCGCTGGCAATGCTGTCCACTTTTATAACACCGTTAGTATACCGAAAGCGCACGGGATCGTATGTCATATACATCCAGTTATCCAGGTTCCAATCGAGCCCGCTTCGCTGGTGTTCCATATTGGCATCGGTGGGAACATAGTTGTCTTTGTTATACACTACTTTTTTTACATCTGCTTTACCATCGCCATTTGTATCACTGTAGCTCGTTATCTTAATTGAATTCGTTTCATTTACCAGCAACTCATTGCCGACGCTTTGCATCATCCGCGGTAATAAAAGACTATCAACAAACACGCTACTCTTATCCATTTTTCCATCGTTGTCAGTATCTTCCAGCAACATGATCCTGCTCCATGGCAACTGCTCGCCGGTGGCATCTGCATCCTTCATGTACGTCAGCATTTCTGCTACATACATTCGGCCATTGCCATCCCACGTAATAGCCACCGGATCTTCAATCATGGGTTCGCTGGCTACCAGTTCCAAATGATATCCTTTTGGAAGATACATGGTCTTCATACTCTCTTCAGGAGATAAGTAAGCTGATGAAGGATGGGGATTAAAGACTGTTTGCCGGTTATCATTTTTTGAGCTACAACTAATCACGAGTAGCCACAAACATAAAAGGACAACGAAGTGAAATTTGATATTCATTTATTTAATGATTTTTATAAAGGCAATAATTGCGGGATGTTGTTATCCAACTTTAAGTTTACCATGATGCTTTATGCCCATGGCATAAATTATTCCCCCGAGAATATGACGCAGGTAAACAGGATCAGCGTAAGACTCATCAACGTGCCCTAACTCAGTATAAAAAGACCGGCCGCCATCATACTCATGGTACCAGGCCATAGGGTGATGGCCCATCGGTTTTATTTTGCCAAGGTCATAACTCTTTTCGTCAATGGTAATTAGTTCATGAAGACCTGGTGCCATCCATTTAAAACTATACCACTCGTCTTTGCGTATCCAGGGGTTGGGCAGTTCTTCGGTTGAAATATTATTTTTATCAACAATGTTGAGCGTAGCAACCTGTTGAGCAGGATGGGCGCCAAAATAAGCCCCCACAAGATTGCCATACCACGGCCAGTTGTATTCGCAATCGGTGGCTGCATGAATGCCCATGAAACCTCCGCCCGATTCAATATATTTTTTAAATGCTTCCTTTTGCTCATCGTTTAATATATCTCCTGTGGTACTTAAAAAAATCACGGCTTTATATTGCTTTAAATTATCCGCATTTATTTTATCGGCATCGAGAGTGGTATCTACATCAAAATTATTTTCAGCACCCAACTTTTGAATAGCTACCAGGCCCAGCGCAATGGAGCTGTGGTGATATCCTGCTGTTTTATAAAATACCAATACCCTGGGATTCTGCTTTGCTGAAACAGCGCTTAAGTTAAAGATTGTAAATGCAAGAGTGACCACTATTATTTGTAAGCCACGGATGCAGTTGATTTTTTTTTGATGGTTCATCACTTTATGTTTTGAGGTTATTTGTTTCAAAGAGATTTCGAAAATTAAAGCAAGTATGGGAAGGCATAAATTTAATTTCAGAGTAAAAGGCACCAGGTTTTGAGCATCTGTCAGCAATCATTATAACAATTCAATGAAACAAACATAGATTTTTTTCAAAACAAGAATAGAAATTATGTTATGGAAACGTTTGCATACATTTTTTCAAAAGAGCCTGTTTGATGCTGACATTAACGCATCGAACAATTACGAAAAAAGTTTATGGATTGATCATAATATGCGCACCGTATGTTCCGGGATCCATGATCCAGGGCATACCGGCGGCGGACGGTTTTTCCGGGAGACCTGTGCTGGCTGCCGTTGCAAATGGGATATAAATGACAGAGCGCAAATAACCATTCTTAACCTCTCCACTGTTATAGTTCACATCTTCCTTTTTGGCAGTATACACATATAATGCTGCGGGATCTTTAGGCATTTTCAACGTGCCTTCCTGCACTTCTTTTCCCCGTTCATCAAATAATTGTTTTTCCGTCATTCCCTGCTTTCTCAGTTCCCGACCTCTCGCCATGAAAGGTTCCAGTTCTTTACTATAACAGGCTACTGAAAACCCGGGTGAACGTGGATTGTCTCCAAGACAGATCATTTCATTGGTACCCTTTCTTAAAGTGACGAGTAGCGTATCGGCATCGTAGCCATAAACGGTGGCGCTATCTCTTTTTTCCTGTGGAGCAGCCAATAATGCCAATTTTATTTGCATGTCTGCGGATGGCAATATTTTTTTAACGGGAGCCACTTCCTTTTGAGTAATGGGTGTAGCTTTTTTATTATTGCATGCTGAACAAGTAATAACCGCTGCCAGGAACAAAAAGATAATTTTCATAAAAACTATTTAGAAAGAATACCCGATAAAAAATATACAAGAGCAGGTCTTTTTAAAGTTAGAACTTATTATGCAATAGCGGCAATTTTCTTCCCAATGATGTCAGTAGAATGTAAAAAAATGCTCTTGCTGCCCTGCTTGTGCCAGTATCTCCCAGCTTCCATTTGTCGAAATATAAAGAAGTATTGCAAACGTCGGTTTGTCATGTAGCCAGTAGCGTTAGCCATGCTTCTGCGATTTACTATCCGGCGTTTCAATATTTATTTCTCAGCAGCGATTTCAGGTCATATGCGATATTATTAAAAGTGTCCACCAGAATCCTCTTGGTGTTCACAACCAAATTTTAGCCGTTGTAGTAAAGCCTCAGGCATTTAAGTTCAATTCAATGTTCACTTAGAAATATCTTCATTTCCGGCATTGGCAAAAGTTATAAAGCTGATGCTTAGAGCGGGCAACGTAATGCTGCCGGCTTTTACAGGTTGTCCATTAATAGCTGGCAATTGATCGTCTGCGGTTAATTGCAAATCATTCCCGTTAAGCTGTACTGTTCTTCCCTCTAATTCTTTAGATGTTAATGTGTACTGTTGCGCAACTGAAGGAATATGGATAGACGTAGTTTCATTATTAGTATTTATCACCAGCAACGTAATGCCACCTTCATGTCCTTTCATGTTGTGTGCAAACAAATAAGTACCCGATGTACCGTCGCCGGCTTCATACACTTCCGTACCCATTAGTTTTGCCCACAATAAGGCAGCCCAATAATTGGGTTTTGGCAAACGGGTATCCTGGTCAATAAGGCTATATT